>JACQQN010000088.1 GCA_016206995.1 Candidatus Omnitrophota bacterium
GCGAGTCTCGAGGACATGGTCAAAAAAGCAGTTTCGCTTGGATACGAATATATAGGAATCTCAGATCACTCGAAATCAGCAACGTATGCAAACGGGCTTTCGGAAGAACGTGTCAAAAAGCAGCAAGCCGAGATTGATAAACTTCAGAAGAAATATAAAACCATCCGAATATTTAAAGGTATTGAAAGCGATATTTTACCAGACGGTTCACTGGATTATCCGGAGAAAGTTCTTAAGAATTTTGATTTTATCATTGGTTCTGTCCACAGCCGTTTCAACATGAATGAAAAAGAAATGACGAAGCGGGTTGTGCGCGCCATGGAAAACCCTCACACAACGATGATTGGCCACGTGACAGGCCGGCTTCTCTTGGGTCGCGCGGGTTACGGAATCGATTGCAGCACACTTTTTGAAACAAGTGCGAAAACCGGTTGTTTGATCGAGCTTAACGCGAATCCGCATCGCCTCGATCTTGATTGGCGTGTTTTAAAGGAACTCAAAAAAAGAAAACTCAAAACCTCAATCAATCCTGACGCTCATGAGTTAGAAGGTTATTTTGATATTCGCTACGGCATTGGCATCGCCCGCAAAGGCTGGCTTGAACACGAAGACGTTTTGAATACTCTAAACGCAGCTCAGATGGAAGTATTTCTCAGGAAACAATCGAGGAAAGATTAATCAAATTCTGCACATCCGCCAAAATGGTCGGAAGGGAAGGTTTCATCGGTTGGTTGGGTGAAAGCAAGTTCACAAGTTTTTATCGAGAAATTTTTCAGGAAATGTTGATTAGCCAGCATCAAATCAATCCGCCGATTCGGAAAGAGAACAGAATGGGTTTTTAAAAAGGGATTTCGATCATTATCCCATGTAAAACCATTTTCCTTCGGATGAAGCTTTTCGAAAATATCCACCAAACCCGCTTCTTTTAATTTCTGAATTGGCGCTGAATCTGACGTGCAATTAAAGTCACCCGTTAAAATGGTATTTTCATTCCAAGTAAGTTGGGTTATGCATTGCAATAATTCCTTCACTTGTTCAAGTCGAATAGGTTCGTCTTCTACGCGCCAAGAAAGGTGCGTATTGGCGATCCAAAGTGTTTTATTTTGGACAGTGGTTTTAATAAGAACGACCTGCCGATCATTCGTCTCGTTTGTGGAAATGGTTTTGTAGCGGTAGATTATTTTTTCTTCGATTGGCAAGTCGGAGAACGTTAGAAGTCCAGCAGGGTAGCATTCATGAAAATCGCGGAAATGACAAAATGCCTGAATTTTATCTTTTAATTCAGCATCAACGACTTCCTGAAGACAGATGACATCTGCTTTGATTTTTTGAAGTTCCGAAACGATGAGTGGAAAACGCTTTTCGTAGGGGCCATATTTCCCCCACGTATTAAGGGTAATAATTTTCAATGTGCGGAGGGGTCGTTTTTCTGGATAGCTTTAGCAAGAGAATCTAACTCTTCGAGGAAAAGTTCCCGAGCGAGCTTAAAACTACCGTCAGGCAATTTTGCCCAGACTGGTTTTCCGGAGGGAATCGAGGTCGTACACCATTGTTTAATCCAATGTTCTGCAGTTTCACCTTTGTAATGAATGGCAAGGAAGAAGCGAACGGTACGAGAAACGAGAGGCGCTTTGTAATAAGTGTTTTCGTAAAGAATTTCAATGTCGGTATCGCCAAACCGGTCAACCAAATAAAGCAGTTTTGATAACTCGTTTTGAGGGCGCTTTAGATATTGTTCAAACGCTTTGCTTTCTGCAAGAGGTGGAAAACTAGGAATCGCGGCAAGCTTTGCGGAATGAGAATCTGTAGCGATAACCGCTGATGCGCGAAGAATAAACGGGGTAATAATCGCGGTAGCAACAAGCGCTACTACAGAAACGATTGTAATTTTCGATTGTTTTTTTAAAGTCTGGGCTTTCATGGAGTAGGTATCAATTAATCTTGGTGTATGATGCTTGCAACATCTTCTTGCCTAATCTCAATTAAAACATATGGGCTTGGTTCCAAATCACCCGCATGAGTTGTACGGATGAGGAGATCTAAATCACTCTCAGCGGACAAGAAATTGGCTAAGTCGGCGGCAGGTTCTTGTAATTCAAAGATTGCAAGCTTTTCACCGCGCTTGCCATTTTTCCGAAGCGCATCCACATGGTAAACTAAGCCTTCTTTAGCTGCAAAACCATGTGTAACCGCCAAGTCTTCGAAAATAAGCTTTTTCTCTTCGAGTTTAAAATTGCCGATTGGATTTGCTTTTTGAAACCAATATTTTCCAATTAAATCACGCCGCTCAATCACAATTGTTTTTAGGTAGTCACTATCTTTCGGTTTGGTTAATTTTCCAGCTTTGATCATCGCTTCGATGTCTTCGTCTGAGAATGACATTATAATCTTAGCGGCCCAAAAACCATCCGCACGTGTTAAATCTTTAAAAGCATAATGTGGAAGTTCGGTTTTGAAGCGTTCTGGGTTAAAGTATCGATTGTCTAAGTAACCAACAGCGGGAGATTTTTCTTTGTTTTCTCCTGCGTCCCGGAGGCGCTTCTGCCACGGTTTCTCCCAAAACCCAAGCGAGAAGAAAGCTTTGAATGCCTCACCAAAATCGAAGAGGTATTCATGACTAAACATCGGTGGCTTCGTACCGTCGTTCGCAGCTCCAAAGGTTGAATCGAGGTCCAAAAGGTAATGCTTCATGACTTGGTGTCCATTTTCTTCTGAAACAACATCCATGGTATTGCTTTGAGAGATGCGATAATTGTTAAGCCATGAGGCAAACACTTGAAGCGCCCTTACTTCGCGGCGTTCTTCGTGATTGATGGGATCATTTGAATCATTTTTCCGCCGTCCTTGAAAGGCGAAACCACCTTTTTGAGCCCCCGGCAAGGTTTTCCGTGCCGATGCTCGAAGTTTGCCTTGTTCATCCCGATAAAGGAAGAGAAGTATTTCTTCAAGTTTTTCTTGCGTCAATTTTTTCTCAAAGCCAGAATTATCAATAATAATCGCACTTGTACCCACAGATAACTGTTTTGGATCTATGGTCGTAATCGAATATTCGGGGATATTGTAACCAATCGCATGATAGAACCTGCTTGCGATAACCTCGCTTGACGTTGCAAGTTCTGGGTATGTAAAGGAATCAAATTTGAGGAGGTATTCTGCGCCCTGCGCATCTTGCACGAGAAGTGTCCCGGGTTGTGAGCCGGTGAATTTTGCCTTGAGAACTGTTACATTTCCATCGAGGTTTGGTCCCGCGGTTTCCTGGGATCCTTGTTCCAGTTCGGCAGGTGAAAGACGCTTGCGTGCGTGACGATTTGTGAAGAACGTGTTGTCCGGAACTTCATCAAACACATTGACATTTTTCGCGCGGAGTTTTTTGTTAAAAAGTTTTCTGTAAAACCGTTCGAGGTGAAAGTAATTAACGCCTTCGTAGTAAATATTTTGATCAAAAACATCTCGGTAAAAACCTGTCTGGCTTTTTTTGAATTCAGCCGTTTCTTGCGCCCACAAGATAGGTGTTTCTATCAATAAAGCGCCAATTAAGAAAATTGAGAAAGCACGTTTCATTTTAGAAAGGAGCTCCACTTTTAACATAGACATTGGTTCCTTCATCCCCATGAGCAATTTCTGCGGCGAGGATGACATTATTTGCGACGCTGAACCGGACGCCGCCGCCATAAGACTCCCGGAAATCTTTTAATTTTATTCGACTCATTTTTTCGAGCACTTGACCTTCATCTACAAAAATGACTGTGTCGAGTTTAAAATCTTTGTGTTCCCAAATGGTGTAACGATATTCTACATTTCCAACCGCGGCACTTTTGTCAAAAAATCGGTTGAAATCGAAACCTCGAAGCGTTTCGCTAAGGCGTGGATGAAGTCCATAACCGCCCAATTTTGCCATTTGGTGAAATGGGACAAAGCGATGGTCGATCTCGTTATTTTCCTCAGCATAAAGATGTATGACGACCACGCGACGGTCGGACCACATCCGGAAGAAGTGAGTGATTTCTGCTTCATATTTAAGATAACGGGCATCCGAACCTGCGACGCCGTTATTGTAACTAAAGGCGATCCTTTGTTGGCCACCTTTAAAAGAACTCGTTCCGCGGTTTCGTGTGTCATGCTTCATTTCACCGCCAATGGTAATAATCTCATCCCCCGCAAGCCCATCAACGCTTCCCGGAGTAAATTGTGTATCAATAATGTTCCGCCCGCCATCTTCACCATTTGTAATGTTCACATTTTGATAAGCAAATTTGGCGTCTCCAGCGAATGTCGGGCTGGGGTTATAACCAATTTTATATTCCAAATGTGTTGCTTCCATTCGGTATGAGCTTCCATCGCCCGCGCTTGAGTGGTGCCCAATACCGTAAAAATGTTCCTCCGGGCGATTTTCATATTTGAAGGTTCCGAGCGTTCGAAACCCTGTGTCCATAATTCGTTCCAAACCAATTTGCGCACCGGTCTCAAAATTCACGTGATTATTCCATTCAATCCAGTTTTTCAAGACGACATGGGGAAAATCTGCGCGCTGCTTTGCCAACGTGACCCAATCAATATTTACACCGCCACCCATATTGCTGATACCGATCACACTTCCATACGGCGTGATGCCTTTTTCCAAGATTTCGTCGTAAACCCACTTCACTTTTTTATCAATGCGATATTTTTCGATGATGTAAAGACCCTGATCTATTGGCCAGCGGATGAGTTCAAAAGGGTAGACGAGAAAATGTTTGCCTACATTCTTAGCTGTTGAGTCAGAAGGGTGTTCGCGGTAAATGGGTTCATAACGTTTATCATCTGAATTTTGAGCGGTCAGAAGGGAAGTGGCGGCAAAGGAAAAGATCCAAATAGCGATAATAACTACAAAAAACTTCCGAAGTGTTTTCATCAAAAATCGAACTGGTTCATTATTCCTATGATTTTGTAAGTTAA
>JACQQN010000085.1 GCA_016206995.1 Candidatus Omnitrophota bacterium
CTCCTACGATAAGTGCAATGCTTGTAACAGCTGCATAAAAAAAGACCTTCCCTTTTTTAGAACTCGACGGCCTGAAAAAATATTCATAAGCAGCCATAACAAGAGGAATCACGACAACACTCGGCTTGGACAATACAGCACAAAAGAAACTGAGCGCGGCATGTGGTTTTTTATTTTTTAAAAAGAATAAAAACGAAAGTAACGCAAAAAATGATGCCAGCAGATTCTTACGTTCAGAAATCCAAATGACGGATTCTACTTGCACTGGATGAACGCCAAACAAAAAAGCCACAGCCAATGCAACGATTTGGTTGCGAATGGTCAAAAATATGAGGAGATAAACTAAAATTGCATTGAAAGCATGAAGAATAAAATTGGTGAGTCGGTATCCAAATGGGTCTAAATGCCAAATTTGATAATCAACCGCAAAACTAGCCATGGTGATGGGAATATAATTTAAAACATAGTCCCGGCTGAACCACTTTTGAATTGCATTAAAGTCAATATGTCTAATATCACCATTTTGAACAACATACTGCGGGTCATCAAGCTGAAGAAACTCATTTTGAAACGACGGAGCAAATAAAAGGAAGCCTACAACAAGCAGGAGTATGATATTAACAAGATGGCTTTTTTTCAACTTCGTTGGTTGGTTTTTATGATCATTAATTAAATAAAACTCCTGGCGCTCGCACTGAGCGCCAGGAGTAATAATCTTGACCTGATTGCTGATCAATTAGCCGGAAACTGGTGTTCCAGATGCACTACAACCAGCTCCATCGCCACCGGCACCGCTTCGAATCACACCGGTATGATCGACACAGTACATCGTATTGGATTGATTGGAAAGTGAAGAGGCAACGAGTGAATACGTTGACCCATCAGCCACCGTGTTAAAAACAATCCAGTGCCCTCTTCGTGATGCATTGGCCGACCACGTGAGATCCAAATAAGCAGGCGTTGTATTGGTGAGCTGAGACGCAACCGTTGCATATTGTGGAGTCGTTTGAGCAGCGCGGAAACTCTCCATCGATGAACTGAACGTTCTTAAATCACCTCGAACTGCCTGGTCATTGGCGTTGATGCGAGCCCGAAGCAAGTTCGGAATTGCAATGGCAGCAAGCAAACCAATGATTGCAACCACGATCATGATTTCTACGAGTGTAAAACCTTTCTTATTGAGATACATCATCTTGACCACCCCTTTTCGTTTTCTATTAGCTCATTTAGTTTATATACTGCATTACTTATACCAAGTTTCGGCTTTTTTATCACTTCCTTAACACATGATTGAAAAAAGACTTACAGGAAGTGTATTTTTTATTTTTTCTGCCTTGCATATAAAACACTTTGGTACGTAAAAATATCTTTACATTTGTAAAAAAATCTATGGGCAAGCCGAACCTTCGACCTCAACTGTATCGTTGTATTCCTTAATCCGTGCTTCCCGATCAATGCAATAGCTGTAAATACCCGTTACACCGACTTTGGTTGGATTTGCAACCGCAATAAAAGAAGTGCTGTCTTCGCTACGCACCAAATTAAATAAGTAACCACTTTGTGTACCTTGTGAAAGAACAGGATCAATCATTGGCGGCTCTTCAGTACCTAATGTTTGTAAATCGGGTGGATAAATCCCGTTTGCTGTTCTGTACATCTCGGCGGCCGTAGCAACAGCCCGTAAATTCTGCTGCGTAGCCTTCTCGTTTGCTGTCATTTTGTTTCTTAAAAGAGCTGGAACGGAGATTGAAATAATAATACCAACAATCATACACACAATCATCAACTCTACGATAGTCATACCGTTTCTATTTATTATTTGGCTATTCAATAGGATTATTTTTTTGGTCATTAGAGTAGATCTTTTGTGTCAATATCATATTTTTTAATCTTATATTGGAGACTTTGTCTTGTAAGCTCGAGTTCACGTGCCGCTTTAAATTTATTCCCTCGGCTTCGTTGCAATGCATCTACAATCATTTTCTTTTCAAGCTCTTCAACAGCCCCAGACAAATCTTTTAAATTTGTATTGCCCATCGACTTTTCCGGTTCAAAACTGAAACGATTTTTATCCATTGCCATCAAGCGCGTTAGAGTTTCAGTCGTAACAATTTCTTTTTCCTCGAGCGTTACGATCCGTTCCATGAGATTTCCAAGTTCTCGGATATTACCGGGCCAATGGTAAGATCGTAGTTGAAGCGCTGCTTGTTGGTCAATCGTGTAACGACGATTGACTCGATGGTGTTTTGTGTAGTAATCAATAAAGTATTCTGCAAAAAGCATGACATCAACTGAACGTTCTCGTAACGGTAACATGGTGACCGGAACAACGCTGATCCGATAAAATAAGTCCTCTCGAAAACGACCTTCGTCCACTTCTTTTTTTAAATTTTTACTGGTTGCTGCGATCAAGCGAATATCGATAGGAATTTCACGAATGCCACCTAAATGAGTTACAACACGTTCTTGTAAAACCCGCAATAATTTTACTTGAAGAGACATGGGAATATCTGCGACCTCGTCAAGAAAAAAAGTGCCACCGCTGGCCACTTCAAAAAGGCCTGGTTTGCTCGCCATTGCACCAGTAAAAGCCCCCTTTTCATAACCAAAAAGCTCACTCTCGAGAAGAGTTTCCGGAATGGCTGCGCAATTAACACTCACGAAAGGATTATTTTTCCGCTTTGAATTAAAATGAATTGATCGCGCCATCATTTCTTTCCCGGTTCCACTTTCGCCCATGATTAAGACTGTGACATCTGTTTTTGCAATTTTTGATACCATGTTAAAGATTTCAATCATGCGCGGATCTTCGCTTAACAAATTCTTCAATTGATATCGTTCATGTAATCCACCTCTTTCCTTTTTGAGTGGTATCAAGCGTCTTTGCCCCATCGCTTTTTGAATGATGAACACAAGTTCAACCAGTCGAAAAGGCTTTACGAGATAGTCCACCGCGCCCAAGCGAAGCGCTTGAATGGCAGAATCAAGCGAACCATGCGCGGTTATTACCACAAAACTCGCATCTGGTAAGATTTGTTTCGCACGTCGCATCAATTCAATTCCATCCATATCTGGCATTAAAATATCTGTCACCACAACAACTGGCTCATCATTTTCAAGTGACTTTAGGGCATCCGAAGCATTTAAAAATGAATGCACGAAGAATCCCTTTTTCTCAAGGCCGCTCGTAAGCGAGGAAAGCACATTTTCCTCATCATCGATCAAATAAATTGAATTTTCATGATTTTGAATTATTTTCTCTTTAGTAAGATCCGAACTTGCGTTCCTTTTGGTTCATTACTTTCAACTTCCACTTTTCCGTGATGAAGCGAGACGATTTTGTGGACCTGAGCTAAACCAAGCCCAGTTCCCATTCGCTTTGTTGTTTTAAATGGCGTAAATAGCGCTTTACGAATTTCCTTTTTAATTCCCTCACCCGTATCCGCAATGATTAGCTCCACGGCTTCCGGATATTCGTTAATCTCAATCGTTAACACCCCACCATGCGGCATGGCTTCATAAGCATTTCGAATGATGTTTGAAAAAGCATCAATCATTTGTTCTGGATCAACAAGCACCATGACGTTTTTATTGTTGTATTTCTTTTCGACAAAAACATTATTTACCTCAAATTCTTTTGAAGTTGAGAACAGCAAAAGGACTTTATCGATTAATTGGTTGAGAGGTATTTTTTGAGTTCTCAATTCACCCACTCGCGAGTAATCTAAGATTTTTCCGAAGACGCGCTTCAGGCGCTCAGATTCGTCTATCACAGCGCTCATCAACTTTAAATTTTTTTCAGAAAGATTTGATTTTAAGTCTTCCATAATGACTTCAAGCGTATTGCTAATTGCAGCAAGCGGGTTTTTGATTTCGTGTGCGATGCGCGACGTGATGTCACCCACAAATGCCAGGCGTTCTTGAAGCCGTATTCTGTTTTCTAAATGAAGAATGGTTTCTGTCATATAATTGGTTAAAATGGCTACGATAAAAAAAATAGTGACCCGTACATACGTTGCATAAAAAATATAGAGAACGTCATTACCGCTTTGCACAGATGGTGTTCCAATTACCAAAGTGACGGTGGGGATCCCACGAAAATAATTTAAAATAACAAGACCAGAAAAAAGAAAGCTTGATAACCCAGCCACAAGGAAACTAGACCATGGCGCAATAAACATTCCTGCACTTAAAATAGAAAGGACATAGATAGGCGCGAACAAACTATCCACTCCCCCGGTGTAGTAAACAAGTGCGGTTTCCAGCAACAAATCAAAAATAATCTGAATCCACATCAAAAACGTGAGACCCTTGCCATAAATCAACCATCCGAGATAAATCAAACTCAAAACTGATATTGCGGCGATCAAATAATAAAAGATCAAAATTTCCAATTTGAAAACATAATGAGCAAGAAAAAGAAGCAATGCGGCGATAAAAAGCCGCAAAATAATAAATACTCGAATTCGTTGGGTTCGATGTCCTTTTTCCACGGATGATAGTCTTGTGTTTATCGAATCACTGAAGTTAATGTTAAAATTGGTAAAAACATTGCAATCACAATTGCACCGATGACAATGGCGAGTAACGCAATAATTAAAGGCTCGATAATGGACGTTAACCCATCCACCGAAGCGTCAACTTGAGTGTCATAAAAATCTGCAATTTTGGTTAACATTTTCTCAAGCTCTCCAGTTTCTTCTCCGACGCTCACCATTCGAATTACCATCGGAGGGAAAACTTTCTTTTTCCCCAGAGGCACTGAAATGCTCTCCCCTTCTTTAATTGAATTTCTAACATCTTGAACCACCAGTTCTATCAAACGATTTCCGGCAGTTTTCGCTACAATGTCCAACGAGGTTAAAATTGGAACGCCGCTTTTTATCAGAGTGGAAAGTGTTCTGGAAAACTTGCTAACAGCAACCTTTAAGAGTAGAGGCCCAAAAAGCAGCACGGTTAATTTCCTTGAATCAAACCATAAACGCCCTTTCTTTGTGTTAATAAATTGAATAAAAAGAACTGTTCCAATCGCAAAAACCACAATGATAACCAATAAATACTGTCGCAAAAAAGTGCTGAGGCCGATTAAAAGCCGAGTCGGTAACGGAAGAGGTGCATTCAGTGATTCAAAGATACCAGCAAATTTAGGGATGACAAATGTCAACATTCCCATGGTAATTAAAACAGCGATGGTGCTTACGACCGCTGGATAAATCAAAGCAGACCGAACTTTTTTTTGAAGCGCACTTGATTTTTCAATATAAGTTGCAAGACGATCTAAGATTTCGTCCAACCGACCGCTGGATTCTCCTGCATGCACCATACTGACAAAAAAATTGGAAAACACTTTTTTGTGTTTTTCCATTGCTTCTGAAAGGCTTTTTCCGCTTTCAACTGAATTGTGGATATCGATAACGATCTTTTTGAGACTCAAATTTTCAGACTGCTCGCCCAGAATATCCAGCGCTTGCACCAAGGGTACCCCTGCCTCAACCATGGTCGCCATTTGTCTTGCAAAAACAACTAAATCATCCAATTTGATTTTGCCACGCTTACCTGAAAGTTTAGAACCACTCATACTAAAAAGACTTGGTTTCTTTTTTACTTCAGTAATTCGAATAATCACAAATCCTTTTTCACGAAGAGTTGCAATTAATGCATTAGGATCAGAGGATTCTTGTGTACCTGTTAAATTTCTTCCTTCCTGATCTTTCACTTGATACTCAAAAAGCGGCATGGTGCCCTCGTTTATTTTTTAATGTGATTATTCTTCTGATACAACTCGTAATACCTCTTCCAAAGTTGTATGCCCAGCTCTAAAAGTTTCAAAAGCATTTTCAAATAAAGTTCTCATTCCCTTTTTTCGTGCAGCAGTTTCAATCTCACCGCTGTGGCGTTGATCGATCACCATTTGTTGTAGTTCTGCATCCATCACAAGAATTTCCATCGTTGCTATCCGACCTTTGTATCCCGTTTGATTACAGGCCGCGCAGCCCCGTCCATGATGTGGCACAACGTTTTTGATGTGGCTGGGTTCAATTTGCAATCGATGGAGCGCTTCTTCAGGAATTTTATAAGGTTCGCGACATGTTGAACAGATTTTTCTGAGAAGACGTTGTGCTGTCATTGCAATTAAAGAAGACGCAATCAAAAAAGGTTCAATCCCCATATCCATAAGCCGTGAAACAGTACTGCTTGCATTGTTTGTATGAAGCGTGCTGAATAGTAAGTGACCGGTCAACGCAGCTTTTACGGCAATATCCGCAGTCTCTGTATCACGAATTTCTCCAACCAAAATAATATCAGGACTCTGCCTGAGGAGAGATCTTAAACCGGCAGCAAATGTAAGTCCAATTTCCGGATTGACTTGAGTCTGCGTAATTCCTTGTACTTGATACTCCACTGGATCTTCAATAGTCATAATATTTCGGTCTTTCGTGTTCAATTGATTTAGAATTGCGTAGAGGGTTGTTGATTTCCCGCTTCCAGTGGGACCCGTCACCAAAATCATCCCGTAAGGCCGTTTAATGATTTCTTGAAATGCTTTAACCCCGTCAGGCAAGAATCCAAGCTGCTCCAATCCAACCGACAATGCAGTTTTGTCTAAAACTCTAAGCACTGCTTTTTCACCGTAATAAGTTGGTAAAACTGAAACGCGAAAATCAATGTCACGATTTTCAAATTTGGCGCGGAAGCGCCCATCTTGTGGAAGGCGTTTCTCAGTAATATCAATATCAGAAACAATTTTAATACGCGCTAAAATTGAACTGTACATTTGCTTTGGGGGCGTAAAAGCTTCCCGCAAAATTCCGTCAATGCGATAACGGATTCGAAAATAATTCTGATACGGTTCAAAATGAATATCGGAAGCACGCCTTTTAATTGCCTCTTGTAAAATCAAGTTCACCATGCGAATTACAGGCGCTTGATCCGCCATCGGCTTTACATCATGCTCAGCCTCTTCAGTTTCACTCGCAACTTCAATTGAGTCAGGATCAACATTTTCAACATCAAAAAATTCTTCAAGATGCGCTGTTTCGGAATAGTATGTATCAAAAGCGCTTTGCATATCTTTAAAAGTGATCGCAATTGGTCGAACAGCGCATCCTGTCACTTCTTTTAAATCATCAACTGCAAATACATTGAAAGGATCTGTCATCCCAACGCTTAAAATGCAGCCTATTTTTGAAATTGGGATCAGTTGGTACCGTTCAACAATGCGCTTCGGAACCAACTTGATGACATCCGGATCAATTTTGATTAAATTAAGGGAAAGGCACGGCGCGCCCGTTTCATCCGCCATTAAAAATGCAACATCTTTCTCGCTAATCAACCCTTCTTCCGTAAGCAAAACCGCAATTTTTTTATCCGTTAACTTTTGCTGCTGCGTAATTCGAGCAATGTCATGTTCCGTTATCACTTTCTTCTTTTTCAGATGATTTAATAAACGATTTTCGAAACTCGTTGTCATCGTTTCACCAAATCCTCTTCAAGGTCCTGGTCTCCCGTCGTGACGCGAAGCATTTCATCCACCGAAGTTTCACCCGCAATTACTTTTCCTGTAGCACTTTCTCTCAACGTCGTCATGCCACATTTTCTTGCCTGCCGCTTAATCTCATCTCCGGGGACACGTTTCATGATCAACTCTTTAAGCTCAGCTTGTAAAAGAAGAATTTCAGTTACTACCGTTCTTCCTGCGTACCCAATGTTTCGACAGCGAGAACAGCCGGTGGGGCGATAAAACATATAACGGCTCTTTAGTGTAAGCCTGAGTCGTTGCAGTAATACTTCATCCGGAGTGTATGATATGCGGCAATGGGGACATAATCTTCGGAGAAGTCTTTGCGCAGTCACCATCAAAATCGAGGACGCAATTAAATATGGCTCGATTCCCATGTTAATCATGCGGACAATGGAACTGCATGTGTCATTTGTGTGAAGCGTACTTAAAACAAGGTGACCTGTTAAGGCAGCTTTAATGGCGATATCCATCGTTTCGAAATCTCGAACCTCTCCAATTAAAACAATATCAGGATCCTGTCTTAAAATTGATCGAAGAGAGATGGGAAATGTAAGCCCGATCTTTTCGCGAATGTTGACTTGATTAATCCCTTCTACTTGATATTCCACAGGATCTTCAACAGTCGTAATGTTTTTTTCTGGGGAATCAAGATATTTCAACATTGAATAAAGCGTGGTTGTCTTGCCGCTCCCAGTTGGGCCCGTGACCAAAATCATTCCATTTGGTTTTAAACTCACTTCTTTGATTTGCTTTAATTCCTCAGCTGAAAAACCTAAGTGCTCAAGACTTTGAGTTTGTGTTTTTTTATCTAAAATTCGGAGGCATACCTTTTCTCCAAAACTTGTGGGGATAATGGAAACGCGAACGTCGACTTCTCGATCTTGCACTTTAATCTTAAACCTGCCGTCCTGCGGAATCCGCCTTTCCGCAATGTTTAACTGACTCATCACTTTAAATCTTGACACAAGAGCTGCGCTCATTAGTTTGGGTGGCGCTTTCCCTTCCTCCAAAAGTCCATCAACACGATAACGAATACGGATCATATTTTCCCAAGGCTCAACAAAAACATCACTTGCCTTGCGTTTGATTCCATCAATCAGAAGCAAATTTGCGACTTTAATAACAGGGGTTTCCTGCGCTTGCTTCATCAAATCCGTAAACTCAGCCGTTTCTTCAGAACCCTTTGTTTCTTGAACGATTTTAATCAACTCTTCGATTGTCTCTTCGGGCTGTATCGATTCAATCGCTACTTTTGTTTCCTTGGAGGAATAATAACGTTCAATCGCCTTTTTGAGCGTGGTCGGTTCAGCGATGACTGGTCTTACTCGCAAATCAGCAATAGCCTGAATATCATCTATGAGCATAATATCCAACGGATTCAACATGGCTACCGTCAACGTATTTTCAAACACTGACACAGGCAAAACAAAATACTTCATCGCAAAAGTAGCGGGAATTATTCGAAGCGTTTCTTCTTGAATCGTTACCGCATCAAGCTTAATGGGTGTTAGTCCAAACTCCGCACATAAAAATGAAATCAATTCATCTTCCGTTATGATTTTTCGAGAGCTAAGAACTTCAAAAATATTTTTTTGCCCTCGCTCACACTCGGCAAGCACTTCGGCTCTTGTTTCGGCAGTTAGCTTTTGCGCTTTCACAAGCCTTTCGAGCAATATTTCATTAGTGGTATTTTTTTTCACAAATCACCGCAAAACTCATGGATCTTATTTAGTTTCACGCCTAGCTTCCTTTCCTGCAGGTTCTTCACCATAGCATTGTCGAAGTGCCATTTGGATTTCGTTCATCGTAGTCAAAAACATCTGGATTTTCAATTTCACTGTTTGTTCAATTTCTTGCATTGCCTTTTCATCCACGGAATCAGAACTTGCAATCGTTATCGCCTCTTTCATCTTTTCGATTGGGACAAAACGATATTTATAGGCAAGTTCTTTTGGAACCAACTGGCAGGTTTCACCGCTCAGTGAAACATTTTTCAAAGGTAGATAAGGAAGATTGAATTGAGTTGACAGAGCTTGGACAATATCCGCTTCCGTAACAATACCCATTTGAATTAACACGGCGCCGAGACGCATTCCCGAATTACTTTTTTTCTGCTTTTCTAATGCTAACTCTAGCTGTTCTTTAGTGACGGAACCTTGCTCGATTAAAATTTCACCAATCGGTTTCATGGCTTCACTAGCTCAGTTATAAACAGTTAAACTACACTCTATTGCTCTATGATTCGTAAATACTTTGATACTTTAAGTTCATCAGTTTATCGACCCTCTCTCGCAAGTCCTTGAAGTGCCAACTCGTTACTTATCGAGAATCACTTAATTTTTATCTAAGAAAAGTATAACGCTCTCCAAAAGGAGATTTCAAGTGGCGGGTTTACCAGAAAGTTTTAGGAACGGTCTTTCAAAAAAACTTTAAAAAGTGAGTGATAATTAGGTCCTGAAGATGTTAATTCACTCTTAAAACAAACTAAGCTCTCAACCATCGTGATGACTTTAGGGGAAGAAACCGGCATCAACAAGGATACATTCTGTGGAAATTTTAATCGTGCAAGTGTCATATGGGGTACGAATTCTTCAGTTTCTTTCGGAAAACCAAAAGAAACAAGCGACTCATCAATTACCTTTTTTAGTTGCCTGCATGAATCAGCCCCTTCAATCACATCAACCCATAGAACACGGCAATGAGAAAGGTTTGGAAAACCTCTGAATCCAGAGAAAATAATGGGAAAAGACTCGAACTCTTGAAGTGCTTGCCGTAATCCCAACTCCATATGAGCAATCTTTGATTCTTCAACCTCCCCCAAAAAACGCAGTGTCATATGCAAGTTTTCTTCTTTAACCCAACGAAATCCATTTGAACGATTTTTTAAAAGCTCTGCAAGACTGATAAGCTTCTTTTGAACATCCTGTTTGCAATCAATTGCAAGAAACGCACGAATTCTCACGTGAAACTCACATTGTCTTCAAGTGCTGATAGAGAAGTAAAAGTGCGCGGTCGGAAGCAAGTGTGCGAATTCGATCTCGATTTCCAGCAAATTGAAACTTCTTTGCCCAATTTCTTTTAACACTTGAAAAACCAATCCAAACCAACCCAACTTTCTTCGTCTTTGTACCACCCAAAGGCCCGGCAATTCCAGTAATTGAAATGCCAAAATCAGATTTTAGTCTTTCCCGAACTCCAGCTGCCAATTGAAGCGCAACTTGTTTTGAGGCAGCGCCATACGTTTTAAGCGCGTCTTGAGATACAGAAAGCAGCTCCATTTTTGCCATATTTGAATATGAAACAACACTTCCCTTGAAATAGCTTGATGCACCACTTAAATCTGTGAGGCGTTTTGAAAACAGGCCGCCGGTACAACTTTCAGCTGCCGCAATGGTTCGATGCTTTGCAGTAAGTATTTTCCCAATCACGGATTCAAGGGGTTCATCTAAAAAAGAGTAAATTTCTAGACGAAACCGTTTAGCCAGTTGCGCGCGGAGCCTCTGAAGCAATTTTAAATCTTGTGTCCGAATCTGAAGCAAAATCCGACCTGACATTGGATAACTTCCAAATTCAAATGAGCCTTGCGCAAAGAATCTTTTACTCAAACGTGACATCATTCGAGCTTCATCAATTCCAATTAAACTTACTAGTAATTCATAACCAATTTTCTGGCTTCCAAATGAACGGACGATGAGCTTCTTAACAGAATGTTCAAACAAGCTTTCCAGCTCTCGTGGAACTCCTGGCAAAACAACCAACAGCTGCCTTCCCTGCTTGACGGAAAATCCAAGCGCAATCCCTACACGGTTTAAAATCGGATTTCCACCTTTAGGAAAAAATGCTTCACGTTGCGTAATTGGAGATGCCCTTCGACCCATTTTTTTAAAGAAATGCAAAATGTACTGGTATTGCGCTTTATGAAAAACAAGAGGTGCCCCAAGAAATTTTGCGATGGCATCTCGAGTAACATCATCGGGAGTCGGCCCTAAACCGCCAGTTACTATAATTAAGTTTGCTCGACCGAAAGTGATCTGAAGCGTATCAATAATTTGATCGACTTGATCATCGCAAGTGGAGTGGAACTGAACAGAAAAACCGAGGCGGGTTAATTCTTTGCTTAAGTATTGTGCATTTGTATTGAGTGTTTTTCCTTGAAGAAGTTCAGCTCCGATGGTTAGAATTTCTGCGCGGATCACCAAAAAAACCTCAAAAGAATTTGCAAAATGACATTGGCATAAACCCCTGCTAAAACGTCATCCAACATCACGCCCCACCCATTTGGAATTTTTTCAAGTTTTTTAATAGGATAAGGTTTCCAAATATCCAAAACACGAAAAAATACAAAACCGAAAAGCAAACTTTTCCAATGGATTGGCATCCCTAGAAAGGTAACGAAAATGCCAAGAACTTCATCGATCACAACTTCTTGCGGGTCATTATTGAGCTTTTCTTGGACGTAGCTCCGAGAACTTTGCAGCCCCAGCGCAAAAAGCACTATCACCGCCGCTAAATGGACCAGGGAAGCTTTCCCGCCACCCAACCAATTAATCAGAACAATCAAGGCGAGACCAGCGGCGCTTCCAACCGTCCCAGGAAACCAAGGACTTCGGCCTAAATAAAAGAAATTTCCAGTAAGTTCTTGCCACTTTTTCATCGCGTTTTTGCTTTTAATCCTTGAAAAAATAGAGCTCCCGAATAAATCGTTACCAGGTTTGTTATACACAACACCATCACGAGAAAGAAATGAAAAGTTTTAAGTGTCAGCGAAAAATCTGTTAATTCACGAAGGATCAAAACGATATACGCGGTGAGAATTGTTGCGTATTGAACAACTGCTTTTAATTTTCCAACTTTCTCTGACGCTAAAATTTGACCGTATCGCATCCGCACGATTCGAACGCCAGTCACCAAAATTTCACGAATTGCAATTGGAACAATCCAAATAATTGGGTAAACCTCAAGATACGACATCACTGAAAAAGCGCCTAGAACAAGAATCTTATCAGCGATTGGATCTAACATCTTTCCTAAATTAGTTTCTAAATTAAAACGTCGTGCTATTTTTCCATCATACCAATCAGTTATCACAGCAGTAACGAGAACGAGGAAGCTAATCATATAAGAAACCCATTGGGTAGCAAATGGTAGAAGACTACAAAATAAAATGGCGAGCCCAATACGAAATAAGGTTAGATAATTTGGGTGGATCATTCGATTAGTTCTGCAGTTAAATCATATTCTTGTGCGCCAGTAATACGTACTTTTATAAATTCACCAGGAGAAAGTTTTTTGGATGAATCCCGAACCTTTACCAAAACCATTCCATCTACCTCTGGAGCATCCATGTAGCTTCGCGCATGATAAAGCGACAAGTTATCTTCAGATGCTTCATCAATCACTACTTCCAATGTTTTTTGAATCCATTTTTGATTATTTGATTTCGAGATTTCTTGTTGCAGCTCCATAGCTTGAGCAAAGCGCTGCCTCTTGATCTTTTCAGGGATTTGATTGGCCATCTGACCTGCTGACGTTCCTTCCTCTTGTGAATAAGTGAAGATACCAACTCTTTCAAATTGAAATTGTTCCATAAACTCTAAAAGCTCTCTAAATTGTAGATCCGTTTCACCCGGGAACCCAACAATAAAGGTCGTCCTTAAAGCAAGATCTGGAATGACACCTCGAAGCCGTTCAACCAAATCGATGGTGCGTTTTTTAGTAACACCCCGTCTCATCGCAATCAAAATAGGGTCGCTGATATGCTGCAGCGGCATATCGAGGTAGTGGCATACTTTTGGCACTTTACCAATTGCTTGAATCAACGAATCGGTTACAAAAGAAGGGTAAGCATAAAGAATTCGAACCCACTCAATTCCTGATATTGAACTCAAACTTTGTAAAAGCTCCGGTAATAGAAATTGATTTGAATAATCTTTTCCGTAGTGAGTTGTGTCTTGACCAGTTAATACGATTTCTTTGCATCCCGCTTTGGCCAGATCTTCAGCTTCCCTCACAATGTCAGCAATGAGCCGGGACCTGTGTTTTCCGCGAAACGACGGAATGGTGCAAAATGAACATGTATGATCACAACCTTCTGAAACTTTAAGGTAGCGGAAGTGTGCGGGCGTAAGCGCTATTCGGTGATTTTGAGAGGTATACATAAAGCCGGGTTTACCGATTGCTGTAAAAGGTTCAAAATATTTTTCCTTTTGTTCGATCTGTCGCTGGCTCGGCTCGTGCAGCACATTGCTTCTAAGGCGCTCCGCAATTTCAGGCACCTTTGCATACTCACCCGTTCCCAGAAACGCATCCACTTCTTTCAGCTCGGTTGATAATTCTTTTGGGTATCGTTGAAATAAACAGCCCAGGACAACAATGGCACCCACCTTTCCTTCTCGTTTCAGCTCGATCAATTCAAGGATTCTGTTGATTGATTCCTGCTTCGCATCCTCAATAAACGCACATGTGTTTAAAAATGCAATATCACAATTGGAAATGTGTTCCGCCATTTGAAAATGTTCGTGATTAAGATGCCCAAGCACAAGCTCGCTATCCACAAGTGTTTTAGGGCACCCAAGCGATAACATTCCTACCGATATCTTTTGCTGTTTCTGGTTTTTCATGATGTTTTTCTTAAATTCTAAAACAGCGGGCGAAGGGAATCGAACCCTCGTCATGGGCTTGGGAAGCCCAGGTAATGCCATTATACGACACCCGCAGCATCAAAAATGACAAATTCGCTTAAAATCAGAGAGCCGCTCTTCAATTTCTAAATTAGTTAGTTTCCTGAGCCGTTCAAGACCAAATCGTTCAACCGTAAATGATGCAATGACACTTCCATAGGCGACCGCTTGTTTCAATGTCTCAAAATCCGAACGGTTTTCTTTTGCAAGATAACCCATCATCCCCCCTGCAAAACTATCACCAGCCCCTGTTGGGTCAAACACTTCTTCAAGCGGATAAGCCGGCAAAGCAAAAAATTGGCTCTCGGAAAACAAAAGAACGCCGTGCTCCCCTTTCTTAATGACAACGGTTGCCGGCCCCATTTCTTGGATTATTTTTGCAGCTTTGATCAAGTTATGCTCTTGCGTGAGTTCGCGCGTTTCACCATCATTCACTACGAGAAGATCAACTCGCTTTAAAACCTTGAGCAAATCGGACCGTTTTTTCCCAATCCAAAAATTCATCGTGTCACACGCAACAAGTTTGCAAGCCGGTCGTTTAATTTGATTGAGCACTTCCTCTTGTAACTCCGGATCAATATTCGCAAGAAAAAGGTATTGAGGATTTACGGTTGTCTTTAATTTTGGCTTGAAAGTAAGTAGTACATTCAAGTGCGTTTCCAATGTGTGTGCCACATTAAGATCGGATTCATATTTCCCTTTCCAGCGAAACGTCTTGCCTCCCGGTAAAACTTCCAAATGGTCGAGACCTATGGGACGCTCAAGCAATACCTTTCGGTACTCACTTGGAAAATCTTCGCCAACAACCGCTACCAATTCAACAGGAGTGAAAAAACTTGCAGCATATGAAAAGTAAGACGCGGAGCCGCCAAACACCTCATTTTGTTTCCCAAAAGGTGTCTCCACAGCATCAACGGCAACCGTCCCAATCACCATCAAAGGATATCTTTGTGTCATTCCTTCAATCTTCCTTTAAGTTCTTTTGCAGCTTCAAATGGATTCGATTCATTGAATATCGCTCGGACAACCGCCACCCGCTCAACACCCGCTTGTACCAGCTGATCAATGTTAGTTGCATTAATCCCCCCGATGCACGCAAATGGAATTTTAATCGCTTGTTTTAATTTTGAAATTTCTTTGAAACCGATGGCAAAGTAATTTGGTTTTGTGGGCGTCTTGAAAATTGGGCCGAAACCAATATAATCTGCTCCTTCCCGCTCGGCTTGCTTTGCTTGCGCTAAACTATGTGTTGATTTTCCAATCAAAAGTTTTCTCTGTTTTGCAAGTTTTCTTGCGACCGCAAGCGGTAAGTCATCTTGGCCTAAATGAACTCCGTCAGCTTCAAGTGCAAGCGCGAGATCTAAACGATCATTTACAAAGAACAATCTCTGATACTTTTGGGTCACTTTTCGTATTTCATAACCAATCTTTAGAAACTCACGGTCCGACAGTGTCTTCGACCGCAACTGAACGACATCAACCCCACCTTGTACGACCTGCTCGATTACCCGGGATAAGCGCAGGTCATATGTTCGTAAATCAGTAATGGCATATAACTTAAAATTTTGTAAGAGTCTTCTTTTCCAATTCATAAACTTGAAACCGAAGCGCTTGAATTCTTGGCGTCAATTTTCTTGCGACTATTTTGGTGCATTCTTCCAAAACCCGCAGCCCTTCTTCAGCTCGCTTGAAGTTTGACTCCAGAAGCGTTTCGGGAGTTCCCTGTTTTTGATCCAAAATCCAGTTTCTTTTACCAACATCGGACGAAATTTCACGGGTTTTCAATAATAGTTTCCGTTCTTTTCCAAGCCTAAGAAAAACTTGATTAAGTTCATGACGCAGCGATTTCAAAGCCGAACTTAGTGAGCGATCGTCTAAGATAAAACGCGTCACATCTTCACAAACCCGCAAGCCTTCTCGAGATCGGTTAAAATTTGCATCGATTATTCGCCAAAATCCGTTCATCGGGCTTGCCTCATTCGTTCGATCATTCTTGTCGTTGAAAATCCTTTCACAAGAGAGACCCGTTTAACTGCTCCCCCCCAATTCTTAATTTCGTTCGCACCAACAATGTCCCCTGCTTTCCAATCGGCACCTTTAACCAGAATGTCGGGTTGAATTTTACAAATTAATCGAAGCGGGGTGTTCTCTCCAAACAAAACAATAAAGTCCACGGCCTGAAGCGCTGCCAAAACATGCGCGCGGGCTTTTTCCGGATTGATAGGACGTTTGGGTCCTTTGATTGCGCGAATGGATCGATCTCGGTTGAGTCCTACAACAAGAACATCTCCGAATTCTTTTGCTTTCGCAAGATAGGAAATGTGCCCAACATGCAAAACATCAAAACAACCGTTTGTAAAAACAATCTTCTTCCCTTGTTTATGAAGTTTCCGAGCAAGGTTTTGCATCTCGCTCAGCGTTTTAAGCTTGGATGGCATAAAACTCACGTATTAGGAGAAAAGCTCATCTTCGACCACTTCAGAAACTGCATGAAGCGCTGTGATGTGCATTTCTTGAATGTGCGGCGTCTTTGTCGAAGCAGCTTTAAAATGAAGATCTGTATGTTGAACAAGTTTTCCACCGGTTGCGCCGGTAAATCCAATCGTTCGCATTCCTATTTTTTTGGCAGCAAGAACTGCCGCAATGATATTAGGTGAATTCCCGCTGGTTGAAATTGCAATCAGTGTATCGCCTTCAACACCCAGGCCTTCTACTTGTCGTTTAAAGACAGACTCATAATCATAATCATTTCCGGTTGCCGTTAAAACAGACGTGTCGGTTGTAAGCGCGATCGCTGGTAAACTTCTCCGCTCTCGTTTAAAGCGAACGATAAACTCTGCTGCAATATGTTGAGAATCTGCCGCGCTCCCGCCATTGCCACAAAGCAGAAGTTTCTTGCCATGACGAAATGTTTCTGTCATCGCTTGAGCAATTTTTTCTAAAGAAACACACTGAGCTTCCGAGAAACTTTCTCTTACCACCTGCTCATGTTCTTTAAAAATTGCTGAGAGACTTTTGGTCATCACAGTTTGAGTCATTTTTGTATCAACCAAAGAATGCTTTTGCGAGTTCATAATATTCCATCGGAACCAGTTTGGGTGCTCCAAGCGCTTCTGCAAGTTTGACTGACTTAATTTCGCGCCCTTGTAGGCTGACCATTTCTCCGAATTTTTTTCTTTTAATTAGTTCAACTGCTTTAACGCCAAAACGTGTCCCTAAAACACGGTCGAATGCGGTTGGGGTACCACCGCGTTGAATGTGTCCTAATACGGTTACGCGAGTTTCGAAGCCGGTCCTTTTTTCCACCATGTCAGCAATTTCTTGCCCAATTCCGCCAAGACGGACATGTCCAAACGCATCGAGTTTATCTGTTTGCGTCACATCATGTCCAGAAAGCTTTGCGCCTTCGGCTACCGCAATGATGCTGAATGTTTTACCTCGCGCATGCCGCTTTTTAATCAAGGCACAAACTTCGTCAATATTAATAGGAACTTCTGGAATGAGAATAACATCAGCTCCACCCGCAAGCCCTGCTTCAAGTGCAATCCAACCTGCATGCCGCCCCATAATTTCAACAACAATGACCCGATTATGCGATTCCGCTGTTGTATGTAAGCGGTCAATACATTCAGTGGCAATATTAATCGCGGTGTCAAATCCAAATGTATAATCAGTGCAGGCGAGATCATTATCAATTGTTTTTGGAACTCCTACTACTGGCAATCCTTCCTGATGTAATTTAAGTGCAACTCCAAGGGTATCTTCACCCCCGATTGCTACCAATGCGTGTAACTCGTTTTTTGCAAATGTTTTTTTGACACTTTCCATTTGTCCAGGATTTTTGGTTGGATTGGTTCTAGAAGTTCCAAGGATAGTTCCGCCTTTAGGCAAGATGCCTGATACAATATGGCTGTCTAATACAATAAATTCATTTTCAATCACACCCTTCCAGCCGTGTCGAAATCCCAACACTTGCCAATTTTCAATCAGTGCACAACGCTCAACCGCTCGAATGACAGAATTTAAACCTGGACAATCTCCGCCACCTGTTAAAATTCCTATTTTTTCCATCGCAATTAACCTCCATCATCAACCTAGTTGAATAATGCAAAACAAGAACTGAAAACACTTCACAAATCAATCAGCATTTCAAACACCCAGCGAAACCTCTTCGATGATTTTTTCAACATTCACATCAACTAAAATAGGTTGTTTGTATTTTAACATTTTTGTAACGCATTCTTCCACATCTTGTTTAATCACCTGAACCGTCTCTGTTAAATCCTTACCGGCAAGAATTTGCACGCCAACAACAATTCTAAGCCCGGCTGGAGTGTGTCGAGAGGTTGTGTGAGACTGTTTAATAAAATCAAATTTTTTCAAGCTCCGCTGAACCACTTCGTTCACCGCCAAATAAGTAATTGATAACCGACCAATGTCGCTCGCAATTGTAAAAAAATCGTCACCTTTCCTGCTTTTTTTGACAAGCCATTTTGCTAAAGTCAACCCCGCAAAAATCAGTAAAACTCCAGTGGTGCCAAGCTGCCAACCCTTAACGCTCGACTCATACAATGCTTGGACCTGAATTAAAGCATCTTCCATTGGTAAAATGTGCAGGGCGACAACCATGATTAAACTACCCATGGTGAGAAAAGCAAAAATACAAAACACGTCAATAAAAAATTGGAACAATTTCACTCGCCTTCCTTTTTTCCAACTTGCGTCTCTTCAGATGCCAACATGGACTCAATAAATTGTGTTGTCACTTTACCTTGCCGAAACCGAGGACGATTTAAAATTCTCTGATGAAGCGAAATGGTAGTTTTGATTGGTCCAATTTCCATTTCACGAAGCGCTCGCTGCATAATTCCAATGGCGTCGTTTCGATCACGGCCGTGAACAATCAGTTTCGCAATCATTGAATCATAATACGGCGGAATTACATAACCGGGATAAATATGGCTGTCGATTCGAACGTGTGGTCCGCCAGGCAATAATAGTGTCTCAATTTTCCCGGGAGACGGTAAAAAATTATTGTCAGGGTCTTCTGCATTAATACGGCATTCAATGGCAGCGCCTTCCCATTTTACTTCGTCCTGCCGAATCTGAAGCTTTTCTCCAGCCGCAATACGAATCTGCTCTTTAACCATATCAATTCCAGTCAACATTTCTGTAACCGGATGTTCCACTTGTAAGCGCGTATTCATTTCCATAAAATAAAAATTACTATCTTCATCAAGTAAAAATTCAACTGTACCTGCATTTTCATATCGAATGAGCCTTGCCGCTTTAACTGCCACTTCACCCATTTTTCGCCTCAACTTTTGATTAATCGAAGTGGAAGGTGCCTCCTCAAGAAGTTTTTGATGCCTACGTTGAATCGAGCAATCTCGCTCTCCCAAATGAATGATATTTCCATGCTCATCCGCCAAGATCTGAAATTCAACGTGCCGCGGTTCTTTGATGTATTTCTCAATATAAACTTCTCGATTTCCAAAAGCAGCTTCTGCTTCTGCTTGGGCGGTTAAAAAGGCATTCACTAATTTGCCGTCATTATGAGCAACTTTCATTCCTTTGCCGCCACCCCCAGCCTTAGCTTTGATGATCACTGGATACCCAAATTTCTTTGCAATTTTAAGCGCTTCCTCTTGATCCCCAACAACTCCTTTACTGCCCGGGATTACGGGAATGCCCCCTTTTTGCATCGTTGCTCGTGCAATCGCTTTGTCCCCCGCGAGACGAATGCTTTCGGGCTTTGGGCCAATAAATTTAATTTGACATGATTCGCAAATTTCAGCAAAGTGAGTGTTCTCCGAAAGAAAACCATACCCAGGGTGAATCGCTTCAACGTCAGCAATTTCTGCCGCACTAATAATTGCCGGAATGTTTAAATAACTTTCTCCTGACGGAGCCTCGCCAATACAAATGGCTTCATCAGCCAGCTTCACGTGAAGCGAGTCGCGATCTGCTTTTGAATAAACCGAAACCATCTTGACTCCAAGCTCGCGACATGCGCGAATCACGCGAACGGCAATTTCACCTCGATTTGCAATTAAAATCTTATGAAACATAGGTTACACCTACTTTAACTTCTATTTGCTATTCTGGGAGAGGTGTTACGTTTTCTGAATCTTAAATAAAGGCTGGTCAAATTCTACAGGTTGTCCGTTATTCACTAAAATATCAATCACTCGGCCACTGATTTCTGATTTAATTTCATTCATTAATTTCATTGCTTCAATGATGCACAGCACATCATCTTCTTTCACTGTCTTTCCTTTAGTAACGTATGGCTCTTTGTCGGGTGCGGGCGCTGTATAAAAAGTTCCTACCATGGGAGAACGAACGATGACAACCCCCTCCTCTTCTTTGGGTGCTTGTGACTCAAACGATGTATTTTCCCGTTCCGCTATTAAACCCGAACGATTTTCTGCAGAGCCAACTTCCCGTTTAATTTCAATCCCACTAGTAGATTTTTTAAGGCGAATCTTAAATCCGTTCTTTTCAATTTCAAGTTCCGCTAAGCCATTTTCCTGCATCAAAGCAATCATTTCTTTTAATTCTTTGATATTCATCATCAACTCCGATTGTCACTGGCGGTCTAAATATAAAACAGTTTCAAAAACAAGTCTAATGTGAATGTTTCTCAGCCTCGTCAATCAACATGACTGGAATTCCATCACGAATGGGATAACGCAACCCACAGCTTGAATTAACGCAAACAATCCAGTCGCCTTCAAGCTGCACTTCACTTTTACAAGCTGGGCACGCTAAAATTTCAAGAAGCGTTTTATCGATCATTGTTTTTAATTTCCTTGATTTCCATAAGACTGTGGAAAAGGAGATATAGAATACCACAAAACAACCCAAAGCCATAGATCAAAATATCCAGCGCTAAAGCAAAAGCTGTTGCCTCTGATACCGAAACGTAGCTGCTCAGAAAATAAATAACTGATGCTTCGCGAACACCTAACCCACCAAGCGATGGGAGCATCGAAATAATTGTCGTGATTGGTAAAATAACCAAAAGAACCATGAATGAAATATTCACACCAATACTTTGTGCAACCAAAAAACTCATTAAAATTGCAAGCCATTGAACAATAAGCGACACGCCAAGACAGTACCCCAATACAACTGGGTGGTGACGGTAATATGCTAGAAGATAATAAAATTCAGAAATCTTTTGTTTCACTATTTTTGCTGGAATTAAATAAAATAAAAACTTAAATTTCCGGGCAAGGGCTTCATTTGAAAAAAACAAAACAAAAACTCCAAAGCCCATTGCAACCAACAATACAAGAACCACCAATCGTAAATCAGAGTAATGTTTGATAAAAAATGGTAACGCTATCATTGCTACCGAAATAACGGCACCAAGACCAAGCAAGCGGTCAACAAGCACCGATGAAATGGTTCGCATTTTATTTCCAGAATCTTTGGACAAGTAATAAGCTTTAACCACATCACCTCCTAAAGCTGAGGGTAAAAAAAGATTAAAAAAAAGACCAACAAAGTTTAAATAAAGAATGCGGCGAAACGGCGGGTGGATGGATTGTATTCGAAGTACTTTTGAAAAACGATAGGACACAATAAGATTAATCAAAACAAAGAGGGCGCACGCGCTGCTAAAAAGATACCGATTAATTTGCTTCAAAATTGTGAATGAATGGTGCCACTTATCGCGAAGAAAGTAAACAGCTATGGAAACAAAAAAAAGGCTGACTAAAATCCGCAAGAATTCTGAGAAATATTTTTTTGATATCACGGAGTCGTGATCACTTATTAATAGCTTTTAACGATACGAAGCGCATTTGTAAATCTGCGAGTAAGGCCATCAATAACTTCGATTCATCTACTGTTAGATTGCCAGTTGTCTTTTGTTTCAAAAGAATCAACAGATCAATAATTTGCTGTCCAGCATTTAAATCTATTGATTTCGTTTTGGTAATCGGGTTTTCGATTTCACCAAAGTGAACCATTGCTTGTGTCGCAAGTGATGTCAAGAAATACGAAAAATCATCACTCTTTGACGCATTTTCTGAACTGGCTTGCTTACCTGAAGAACCTGCGCCACCTTCTTTTTCGTGAGCCGCGCGCTCTTTCCAACCTTCATCAACTCGTTTTTCAGTAAACCGAACGTTGTCCATCCTGGCCCCTAACATTAAAAAGAGGTCCATAGCCTTTAAGTGGGGATCTTATAACCATGAACCTCTATAGGTGAGCTTGAGACTTTTCAGTCTCGAAATACTTTTATCATAAAGAATTTAGCGTGTCAAGTTTGGAACTTTTCTAAATCATATCATTGGGGCAGATTGCGTCATACAAACTGAATACCCAATCCTATCTGACGCTTCAGAAGCTCAATTCGTTTGATGCAACCAGGTATCCGAAGTTCTTCTGGAAAATTATCGCTTGGGGGAACAACTACGATCACCTTACTCCCTTCAGACTCACTCATCTGTGACACCTCAAGCGAACTATCTAAATCCAAATATTCAGCAAATAAACCGCCTTGGCTGATATTCGTTGCAATCGCAGTGGAATGAACTTTTCGCCCGTCCTTGAGTTCAAACTCAATTTCAATTGGGATTGCCGTTCGGATACGCTTTTTCCGACGCCGTTCTAATCCATAAGGATTCTTCGCAACTTCTTGATCCTTTGGAATTCCGATATCTTTATCCTTCTCAAATAAGAAAGACCCCACCAAATCAGCAATCTCCGCCTCTGTGTTACAAAGCTGAACATTGTTTGGTAAGTGACTACTTTGGAAGAGCGCCTTTAATTTGTCGCTTGTACAATACACAACACTTTTTTGCGGGCGAATTAAACTTGCGACAATCTTTCGAACTGCAATTTCATCAAGTTCTTGGACTTCCTGCAAGTTTAAAATCACTCGCTTCAGCTTCTTCTTTTGGATCGCGTGATCAATCTTTTCAATTACCTCAAAAGATTTCTCACCTGTCAAAGAACCGAAGAGATCGAAGACGTGCACGCGACCAATTTGTCGTTGCTCTAATCTCGGCATTGTTGTTTTCATGAAACACCTCCCAATTTGTTCAACTTTTAATTCAAGATTACGTTGTACTTTCTGGTTGCGAGTATAAAGCCAGAAATGTTTTTAGACGTTCGCGATTGATTTCATCCAACTCATAAAACTCAATTCCAATACCAACTTGCTCTCCATCTAATTTTCGTCGTACCACTTTACCTTTTGCTGACACGACGTGACGATTCGGTAATTTAATTTCTAAATCAAGCATTTTTAAATCATAAGGATTTACAATTGATTGTGACTCACGTGCATCCTCAAGGTCGATATATTCTGCAAAAAGACCTTTTTCACTTAAGTTTGTGATAACAGCACTAAACTCAGCCATCTTACCCTGCATTTCTAGGCACTTAAACTTTAAAGGAAGGGCTGTGTTAATCCGTGAAAATCTCCGGTGTTCATCTGTCACCGCGTCATCTGATACTAAATACTTACCAAAGTACTCGACCAATTCCTCCTCATCCTTAAACAAATGGACCTTGGCAGAAACGCTAACTGACTGAATCATATCCATTACAGAAAGTCGACCATTTAACAAGCCAGCTTCGCTGTCTGCTGGTAAATCATCAAACAAAGCCTTAACTCCTAATGAATCAATGTCTTGAAGTAATGCCAAATTAAACACAATGACACGAGCTGCTGCAGTGTTATTTACCACAAGCGACTGTATCTCTGAACGCACGCGCATCGCCCATGGACCAATCAGATTCCCTTTCACATCTATGATACGAATTCTTCCAATGTGTCGTTTTTGAATTTGTGGTGCCAATAGCATCTTTTTCATGCCTTTAAACATCCAATATACGTGCCAACACTAATTAAATCTTTAAATATTCATAAGTTATTGTAATTAAATAACTTATAAAAC
>JACQQN010000086.1 GCA_016206995.1 Candidatus Omnitrophota bacterium
CATGAAACGCAATGCCTGTCCCCTTCTTCAGACATCTTACGTCTGATTCTACAAAATCTTAAAATCAAATTCAATCGGAACGCTTGTAAAAATCTTTTTCGATCTTTCGCCACTCACGATTCCATTTCCATCTTTGATAAGCAAACCAAACAGAGAAACCGACAGCAAGCGGCAAAAATACGTAAAGAAAAATCGTGATAAAAAATAAAAAAAGACAAACACCAACCGCAATGCCGCCAATGGCAGCAAGCCAAATAAAAATCTTTGCTTTTAAAGGTGAAATGGGTTTGACGTAAGAGCGGTAAAGCTCTTCATCGTCATCCTTAATCCGATCTAAAAAATCGTCACTATTCATTGCTTTACTTTCCCATTAAATTTCGTAATGACTCCACCGTTTGAGGCGGAATATCAATCGTACGAAGTGGATATGGGATGACGATCCCTTCTTTTTTGTATCTCGCGTGAAGCGCCTTGACAAATTCGTGTTTGATTAAATGTTGATCCACATATTCTTTGCCGCGCAAAATCACAGTGAAATTAATGCTTGAAGAATCAAACGTATGATAGCGAATAAACGGTTCAAAATTGGAGACGGCGCCTTGAACTCTTTTCATAATGTCGCGCGCCACTTCGATTGTCACACGCTCTACGTGTTCCAAATCGCTACCGTAATGGACGCCCACTTGAACGAGAACAGCTATTTCTCTGTCTGGCAAATAATAATTGGTTACAATGCTCGCAGTAAGTTTTTGGTTAGGAACAATCACCATGTTGTTGGGAAGCGTGCGTATTCGCGTGCTCCGCCAACCGATCTCCTCCACATAACCTTCTTCACCAGAGTCGAGTTTTACATAATCACCAACTCGAATTGGCCGATCGACCGAAATATAAACGCCTGAGAAGAAACTAGTCAGCGTCTCTTGGAGCGCCAAACCGACAGAAAGCGAACCAAGGCCAAGAGAAGCGAGGAGAGGTGTAATAGAAACGCCGATCATATCAAGAAAAATAAGGCCAGCTGTACCAATCAGTGCTGTTCTCAAAATGATGCGTAATACCACTGGTGACATAGCTGCTTGAATGGCAGTTGAGTAGCTGTTAAGAAGCCCTCGTAAGAAATTATCTGCAAACAAAACGAGCGCAAAAACAAGAGAGATTTGGAAAACAATGGTAAAAACACTCACCCACTTTTCTTCCAGAGGAAGCAACTTTCCTAAAAATAAAACTCCAGTGCCTAAAATGAGTACGCCAAGCGGCCTTGAGAGCGATGAGACAACCAGATCATCAAAAGGAAATGGTGTAATCGCAGTCATCCGCAAAAGTCGGTTGATCACTATGCGTTTTACGATAAATGCGAAAATAATCCAAACGAAAAAGAGGATTGGCGCATACACCCACGGCGATAAAAATTGGTTAAGCACATCAATCCATTCATTCATTGAAAACTCCTTGGGATTATTATAACGCCAAAGCGGAAGTAAGACAAACGCTCAGAATTAGTATTGGGGGTAAAGATAGGATTTTTTCGAGCGTTATTTACCGGCTAATTCTTTTTTTTGGTCAAGAAGATCTTGAGCATAACGGGAACTGAAACCGCCCATTTTTTCTTTTGCGTTTTTCAATTCGCGCTCAACTTCGGGAAGCCCCATTTGAGAAATTTTTACTTTTTTGGGAGCTCCCCCACCGCTCGGAGAAGCAGCTTCTTTTTTCTCTTCTTTCTTAGGCACCTCTCCTGCCGGCTTTTCTTTTGGTTTGGCTTCAGTTTTGTGTTCAGCTTTTTCTTGAGGTTTCTCTTCGGTTGCTTTTGGTTGAGGTGTTTCCTCTTTTTTTGATTGGTCACTCATGGGAATACCTTTCTAAAATTGAAGGGTGAAAAACGAAGGAAAAGAAACTACATCAGGAAAAATATTATTTCATGCACGCTCCAGCCAATGCCGCTTTCTGCCTTGACCTAATTCGTGCAACGAGAAACGTGATGGGATCGGGAAGACTGTCCGGCATTTGTTTCCAACTTGCCGTTGCTTGTTGATTCTTCCATAGAACTTTCCGAAAATTGTCGTTTTCTTCCATTTCGATTGCGACTTGTTTTCTTAAATGCACCAGCGTATTGGCATCTTTAGGGCACCGCTCACGGTTTGCAAGAAGATCTATTTTCTTTAAGAGAAGATCAATGAATTGAGAATTTCGGCGGATTTGTGTTCTGAGAATTTGCTCTTGCTTCTCTGTCAGCAAATAATCTAGCTCCGTGATGATGTGTCGTTTCCTTTGTCGCTTTTTCATAGCTCGCTGATCCCTCGACTTCACTCGGGATTAAATTCGCGCAGCGAGTTACGTTCCGTAACGTCGCGCGCTCATTTAACTTTCTCTTGTGCTTACGGCTGGGTCTTTGTTTTCCTTAAGCACATTTGTTCAAAGTGTACTCGATGAATTTGTGAAGTTCAAGTCGAAATCTGAAAAAAAGTCCACAGACCACAGACAATAGTTCACAAGGAAAATCCGTTTAACTTCCACTAATCTGATAATCAAAATTGTGGGCTGTTGACTATGGACTTTTTACTCTGGAACTACTTCCATCAAAATCGCTTCAGGTCGGCAAAAAAATCGAAGAGCTGTAAACCGGCTTGCACCAATCCCACGAGAAACGCAAAGGATGGATTCCTTCCAAGTGTGTATTCCTTCTAAATACTTGCGAGGCATGTCGAAACCATACATAAAACCACCAATCCAAGGAAAGCGAATCTGCCCACCATGTGTGTGCCCAGAAAAAACAAGGTCGACATACGCCTCAGGCATCTTGATAATTGAATCAATCACATGAGTTAACATAATGTTAAAAGAATTGCTCGGAACATCTTTGAGCGTTTTCTGAAAATTCACTGTGCGCGTGACGGGATCTTCTGTTCCAATCACATACACCGAAGCTCCGTCCAAATCAATCTTATGATTATTATCTCGTAACACACGAATCCCTTTTGCTTTGAGTACTTCCACGAATTTTTGAACGTTATTCACACGAATCGAGGTGCGAACACCGCGCAGGTGGTAATTAACGTTGTCGAAGAAATGATAATCATAGTAATCATGATTACCTAAAACAAGAAACTTTCCAAACCGTGCTCTTAAATTTCCCAAAAGATGTGCAGCTTGCTCAATTCCTTCGTTGCAGTCAATAATATCTCCTGTCACAACCACAAAATCGGACTCAAATTCCTGAGCTAATTTTTCAAAGAATTTATCCTTATAAGATTTTCTCCCAGAAAAGTGGGTGTCGGAAAGATGGAGAATGGTGATGGGTTTTGGAAGTTTCTTTTTGGTTTGAATGCGGACACGCTTGACCTTAAACCACCGCGGTTCCACAAATACCATGTAGCATGCCAAAACAAAACTAAAAATTAGAATCTCTAACATAAGTGGCTGGAATTATAGCTGAGCCACGCCATTTTCTCAACCAGACAAAGAAAATTCCACCAGCTTCCAGAATCGCTCAGGCTACAAAAATCGTTTCCGGTTTGTGTAGCCTTCACTCGGCTTCGCCTCGATTTTTTCATTACCATCAAAAAATCTGGCTCAGACGTTCTTCCAGCTGGTGGAATTTCTCAAATACAAATGCGCCTTGTGTATGCTACCAAGGAAGATTAACTTCTGTCGGCGGGACATCTGGAAAGTTATCACCAACCAACGGTTTTAGCGCTTCTGCCAAATACCTCTCAACACCATCCCGTTGGTAATGGACAACTTGTGCCCATGTAACATAAAGACCGTCTTGCTGGTAGCCTAATATTTTCGGATCACTTCTGTGCTTTGCCAAACGATCTTTAATGATACCTTGGCCAACCCTGACTGTTCTTGGTTTCACACCACCATGCCAAATAATGTAAACTCCCTCCATGTTATCAAAATGAGCATGTTCTAAATTCACGTTCAGAAGACTGCACCAGTTATTTCCCTGACATTTGTTCCAAAACACTTTCGTTGAAATCATTTTTTACTCCTATTTTGTTAAGTTCTTATTGTGAAATGATTGATTTATCAAAAAAAATTAAACTTTATAGGTGGTGTGTTTTCATTTTTCCTCCTTGTTATTTGAAATTGACAAAGGAGGAAGGACGAGATAAACTCCGGCACAAAGAAGGCGAGCCGATTATAAAACCAACTCCTTGCACTGTATAGCGCAGGAGCAATCTCGTCTTCCTCTGGGGGGTCAAGCAAAGTTGCCTTTTCCGGGACACTTACTTGGCTCCCCTACTTAATTTAAAGACTACTTCTCAAATTTAGCCACAAGCATTCCTTCTTTGTTGTCCATAGCAC
>JACQQN010000100.1 GCA_016206995.1 Candidatus Omnitrophota bacterium
AGGCGCAGGGGCCTGCCCCTACGAATGTTATTTATGATTCTGATCGATCGCTGTTTGAAGCGAAACATTCGTTGCGCCGATATCTCTTACGATTTCTAATACATCCACCAGTTTTTGCACCGAAGCCTCTCGGTCAGAGCGAAGCGGAATTGGCATTGACTTGATATCAGGTTGCGTGAGTTTCCCACGTAGTTCCATTCCAGTTACTTTGGAGTCATCCCACAAAATATCTCCTGATTTGGTCAGCGAGATTTGGTGTACTGCCGGAATGTGTATCAACGCTTTTCCGGGGGCAGTCATTGGAAGGTTTACTTGAATGGCTGTTTCGCGGCTAGCTTGAAAAGTGGAGAAGAAATTGAAGGTGATAAAGAAGAAGAGGAAGAGGTTCATCACAATGTCTGTCAGCGCCACAGTGTCGAGTGAAGGCGATTTTCTATGAGATTGCCTAAAGCGCATGAATGTTCCCAATTTCCCCTCTCCTAGATCCTCTCCCCATAGTGGGGAGACGGAAGCGTGAGGAGTTATTTGTTTTTGACTACTTCTGATGAAATTTCCGGATCCGTGTAAACACCGGTATCATATTGAAGATTTGCCTGCCTAATCCGTGACAAGAATTCAGTGGCTTGGGCTGAAAGCGTAAGTTCGATCCGTTCCACGCGTCCCGCCAGATAAACGTAAGCCAAGTGATAAGGGATTGCAAGGATAAGCCCCGCAGCGGTGGTGATCATGGCTTCATACATACCTCCTGAAAGATGTGCAATGGTGACATTAGCGCCAAGAGTCTGCCATTTCGAGAAGCTTGAGATCAAGCCAATGATGGTCCCAAGAAAACCGAGCAGTGGAAGTACGGTGATGAGAGATGCAAGCCACTTCAAACTGGTTTCTAATTGGTAGATCGTCTCATCGCCTTTCCGCCGCATCGCTTCTTCAACGGCACGGAGGTCAATTGTATTTTTTGTGAATTCTAAGAATCCAGTCTCCAAAATTTGCGCCAGTGGATGTTGTGATTTACGGCAGGTGAGAAGCGCCGATTCCCATTCCTGTTTTCGAATGTAGTTTGAAACGCTTGTGAGAAAACCAGCCGGCGGTTTTTTAAATTTGGAAAGTTGGCTAAATTTCTCAATGAGAATTGCAAGCGCGGCAATTGAAACAAGGCCAATTGGGATCATCACGATCCCACCGGAGATGATGTAATGAAACATGTAATTTCCTCTTAAGTGTCTAGAAAAACTGGCGATATTTTACAACCAGATACTATAAACGCAACACATTCATCGCAAATCGTTTGAAAGCGAATTCGTGACTCATAAAGGCATCTTAAAATCCGCCGGTACCATCGGCGGATTGACAACCATCAGCCGCATTTGTGGTTATTTCCGCGATGCTTCACTTGCAATCGTGTTGGGCGCAGGCGGCAGCATGGATGCGTTTACCATTGCATTTCGCCTCGCCAATTTGTTTCGGCGGTTGTTGGGTGAAGGGGCCATGATGGCTGCCTTTGTTCCGGTATTTGCCGAGTATCGTGCGAATCATTCGTCTGAAGAATTGTGGAAATTTGTTTCGAAGTTTTTTTACACGCTTGCTTTGGTTTTGGTCGGCGTTGTGACGCTTCAAATGGTTTTCTCCCCAACGATTGTCAGTATTATGTCTCCCGGTTTTATGAAAGTCGCCGGAAAGTGGGAGCTTACCGTATTTCTCAATCGCCTAATGGCGCCCTACCTTTTTTTTGTTGGTCTCGCGGCAGTTTTAATGGCGGTGCTAAATTCAATGAAAAGCTACGCGGTGTCTGCGGCGAATCCTATTTTCTTTAATTTAATGGTTATTTTTTCTGCTTTTACCCTTGCAAAAGCTTTTGATGATCCTGCGGTTGGTATTGCGATTGGCGTTTTATTTGGCGGCGTGCTTCAAATGCTGGTTCAAGTGCCTGCTGCTTGGCAAAAGGGAATGCGGTTTGTTCCATCGATTTCCTTCCGTCATCCTGCGATCCAACGAATTTCAACGTTGATGATACCAGGCATGGTCGGGATTGGAATTTATCAAATCAATCTATTGGTCGACTCGATTATGGGTTCACTTCTTCCAGAAGGAAGTGTCTCGGCAATTTATTATTCAAATCGTGTGGTGGAACTTGTTCAGGGGATTTTTATTGTTTCTTTTGCCACGGTCATTTTGACTGAAATGTCCCGGCATGCGGCGCAAAAAAATGAAAGAGAAATGAAAGAAACTCTTTCCTTTTCACTTCGGATGGTTTCTTTTGTGACGATTCCGGCTTCACTCGGGCTCGCCATTTTGGCTCAGCCCATCACTCAAGTCTTATTTCAACACGGAAATTTTAATGCAACGGATACAGAACGAACTGCCTTTGCGCTAGTTTTTTATGCCATTGGGATTTTCTTTGTTGCAGGTGCGCGAATTGTGGTACAAGCGTTTTATGCGATTCAAGACACGAAGACGCCGGTCCGATGTGCTTTTGTGTCACTCGTCGTTAATTTAATTGGAAATTGGCTTCTGATGCACCCTTTAAAACAGGGAGGAATTGCGCTGGCCACGTCTTTGGCGGCGGCTGTCAATTTTTTTCAATTGCTCTCGATTTACCAAAAACGGTTTGGCTTGATTGATTGGGAAATGTATAAAGACAGTTTTGTAAGAATTTTAACTCAATCCATCGCGATGGCATTTAGCTGTACGATTTTTCTAAAGTTATTTCATTTTGAAAAACAAGAACATTTGTTGGGGCAAGCGCTTGCACTTTTTGGAACGATTGGCATTAGCCTTTTAGTTTATCTTGCGTTTGCGATGATTTTGAAGTCAAAGGAACTTGCCGCTTTCAGTAAAGTTCAACCTCCCGCGCCGAGTGATGCGGACATTCAAGAAGCCGCTGCGGAATAGCAGGGCGATCCTCACTTTCTTATTTCTTTGATTTTTCTCGATAAGGTTTTATAATTCGTTTCTACTGTTGTCATTTTTTGTGGTGGGCGTAGCTCAATCTGGTTAGAGCACAAGATTGTGGATCTTGGGGTTGCGGGTTCAATTCCCGTCGCTCACCCATCTTTTGACGGCTCGAATGGGGCTGTGGCTTCGGCGCTTGCCCCATGAGAAAGTGATTTACGCGGGTCTTTCAATCAGAAGGCGAGAATGGCACCAAGCCATTAGACTTGGTGCGCAAAGGTTCTTGACGAGGCAAAAGAAGCTCATCTCTGTTGCTCGCCCCTGGACTTCACCAGCGAGCGGCTAGTGCCTCACGACTGACTTTGGTGTATAATCCTGCCGTATGAAGATTATTTCTGAAACCATCACGTTAAGTGAACTTGAGCAAATGGCCGCCAATCTCTTTGGAAACATGGTGAAAGCGGTGGTCGATATTGACCGAGAAATTCTGGCGGTTGATGCTGAACTTCACGCGGATTTAGAAGCGCTTCTTTTAGAGAATGGCTCCACACAGAAAAATCTTTGGGGGATTAACTTGTACCCCGAGTTGTATCGTGGCGACGAATTTATCGAATTTGATTCCATGATTAATATCCGCCCATCTCAAGGGAACCGGAGCCTGGGCGTTGAGGGTGAAAAAACGCGCAACCAGATCGCCCATATTGTTTTAAAGAAAATAATCCAATGACCATTCAACATCAAGAACTCGCTGACGGACGCTGGCAAAAGCTCTCATTTCTTGAGCAAATGGCGAACATTGCAAGCGAAATCGAACGTACTTTGATTTGGCGCGCAAAAAATAACGCCGATTACAGCCAGCGTGCGTTTGAGCGCGCGCTTGAGCTTCTTGATTTAACTCTGGAAGATCCGAAGAACACCCGCCGTTTAAAAGAACTTACGCGTGTCCGCGAGGCCGCCACTGATTTCTTTTTTGGAGAAAACAAGTTTCAATCGTCAGATGTTTTATGGCGCAAATACTTTTCAGCTTTCACTTATGCCGCCCGCCGGAATTTTTAAATGGAACAAATGAATCGATAGGTTTTTTTAAATCAAAAAGGAGATTTCATGAGTCAAATGAGTTGTACAGGGAAAATAGTGAGATTGGTTATTGGTATTGCAATTATTGGGCTTGGCATATTTTATCAAAATTGGTGGGGTGCTTTGGGTGTGGTGCCAATTTTGGGTGCATTGACTGGCAAGTGTCCGCTTTGTTCCATTTTTAGTAAATCAAAATGTGGCACACCCAAACCGGGCGACGAGAAGTCACACGATCAGAAAACCTGCTGCGGGCATTGATTTCTTTATTCAAATGCAATTTCCCGTATCACCAGAGAAAAATGAAGCACTTAGACGCGCCATGGAGCGGCTTGGCATAACGGAGTCCGATTTTGAAGAAACATTTGTCCGTTCTGGCGGTGCGGGTGGGCAAAACGTAAACAAAGTTGCAACGTGCGTTCTTTTGAAACACAAGCCAACGGGCTTCATGGTGAAATGCCAAAAAGACCGCTCGCAAGCGATGAACCGTTTTTTCGCAAGAAGAATCCTTCTTGAAACGATTGAAGCGAAGCAACTCGGCAGGGAAAGCGCTCAAGCCCATCAGATTGCAAAAATCAGAAAACAGAAACAGAAGCGCCGAAAACGTTCTTCGCTAAAATATGCTTCACATTCTTCTGCGGAAGGGTAGAATAACATAACATGAACTGCTCTCAATTAAAGGCATCCGCTATGAAAAAATATGTTTTTGGAATTTTTATAGCTTTTCTACTTATTTCATCAGCGAGCCCTCATTTACTGGCACAGGACAATTTGGAGCAGATGTTTATTTTTCCTGACGCCCATCAACCCAATAACACCGAGGAAGTTTTTTCGAGATTTTCAGGCCGCCCGTGGACATCCGAAGAAAAGAAAACAATCCTCGATATTGCGAGAAAGATCCAGCAGTATTCGCCCGGATTTGTTGCCCGCCTAACCGCGTACCGGCCGGTGAACCTGTACCGAATCGGAGAGTCGCCGATTGACGCTTGGAGCGTCCCCTCGGAAAATGCTCTGGTCGTCAGTGACGGCGCTTTTAAACGGGGACCAGAGTTCGTGATTGGTCACGAATTCACGCATCTCCTGGATTCAACCAAGAAATTATCGAATCACAAAGAATGGCTTACGATCATCCTCCCAATCATCAAGAAGATAGAAACAACGCTTCAGAAGGAAGGGATGTCAGTCGTCGAAGCGGTTTGGGTCAAACGCGTTAATCGGGAAAAAGTTGCCCATGAAGAAGGGTTGCCGACTCTTTATGCGGCGGTTGATTCCGGTGAGGCGCTTGGTGAGAGCGTGGCACAAAGCATGTTTGGGGATAATCCCTCACTATCTTCAGCTATTAAAGAATTTTTGCAGTTGAACGTGTTTTCGCCGAATTTCAAGTTCAATGAAGCGGATCGGCATTTTCATCAAGGCTTGTCTCTCTTTGTGCAGCTTAAGCTTTATGAAGCAATTAAGGAATTCGATAGCGCGGTCAAGATTGAGCCCAATTTTGCCTGGGCTTACGTCAGACGCGCAGATGTTCAGGCAGCCTTAGGGCACGACGATCAAGCGATTGAAGATTACTCCCGTGCAATTGAATTGGTCGAATCAACCGATTTAGGACGCATCTGTCTGAAACGAGCGGAGTTATTGGTTAAGGCAAAAAAATGGGAAAAGGCTGTAGCGGATTACAACGCGGCGATTGAACAAATACCAAATTTAGTGACGTCCTACTTGGAACGTGGCAAGGTGCATTCTGAGTTAAAAGAACATGAGAAAGCGATCGCTGATTTTTCCATTTACATCAAACGTAATCCCGACAATCCCGCGGCATATGTCGCCCGAGGCAAGG
>JACQQN010000087.1 GCA_016206995.1 Candidatus Omnitrophota bacterium
ACTGGAAGTTCTAGGCGCGACAAAACATTCTGGTCAAGCGGGAAAAGAACGTACGATTGATCTTTTTGCGGGTCAACTCCTTGCACAATTTGATAAGCATTTTTCCCGCTATCAAACACGACTTGCGCATAATGGCCGGTCGCGATGCAATCATAATCTAACTCTCGAGCGCGTTTTAAAAATAATTTGAATTTAATATGCTCATTGCAGGCAATGCAGGGATTGGGTGTTTTTCCATTTAAATACTCATTTGAGAAATAATCCACAACATGAGTTTTAAATTCCTTCTCAAAATTGAAAACATAGTAGGGAATGTCAAGTTTCCAAGCGACCGATTGCGCATCTTCAACGCCTACCACACCGCAACAAGACCTTGTGTTTCGATCGTCACATTCACCGCTCGCCCAGGTTCGAATGGTTGCGCCGCCAACCGTCCAGCCATCTTTCTTCAAAAGATATGCCGCGACAGAAGAATCCACTCCTCCGCTCATTGCTACCAAAATTTTTTTGCTCATTGATTTTCCAATTAGAAATCCCCCGTTTGAACACAGGAGCTGTTCGGTCAAACTTTTATTCTAAAAACGCGTTGACATTAATCCTGTCTTTAAAAACTTCGGGGAGTTTTCCAAAACGGCAGTGTTCGACATCTACATCATCAAGTTCCGGAAGTGACCCCAAAATTGGAATTCCCGTTAAATCATGAATCACTTTAGGATTTGTCAGTTCCGCTAAAGAAAAGTTGACAAGCGGCGCGCGGTTAAAAATAATCCCTTTTACAAAAAGCCCACGAATCAAAGCTGAATCAACCGTAAGAAGCGTGTGATTGATGGCCCCTAGGCCAATGGGAGAAACGATTAAAATTGGAAGGCCGATTTCCCGCACCAAATTTGCGACGTAATACTTTTTCTGAAGCGGCACCAAAAGCCCGCCAATGCCTTCGATAATAATGTAATCATAAATTTTGGTAAGCTCTCGATAAGCTTTAAGAATGGATTTAATATCCACCTTTAAGTTCTCGTAGACTTCGGCAACGCTGGGTGCTACGGGATTTCGATATCGAACAGGGCTGGTAAGCGGAGCGTATTCGTTTTGAGCGGCCTCAAACAAAAAAACGGCGTCTGGGCTGACCAAGCGGTTCATGGGGCCAACGCAACCAGTCGCGACCGGCTTCATTACGCCCACACGAATACCGCGCTCTTTCAAAACAAGGGCGAGACCGGCTGAAACAATTGTCTTCCCTACTCCGGTATCGGTTCCGACAACAAAAATTCCTTTGGCCATTCGTTAACCCTCGGTTACCTCGCGAATTGATTCACGCACAACATTCACTAAAAATTTCAACTCGGACAAGCGCATTGCAAGTGGAGGCATTAACACGATCACATTTCCGAGCGGTCTTAAAATAACACCCTTTTTTCGTGCTTGTTTGATCACGCGAACGCCAACTTGTTCTTTCAAATCGTACGGTTCTTTCGTCAAAGGATTACGAACAAGTTCAATGCCTACCATAAAGCCAACCTGACGAATATCGCCGACATGTTTCAAGGACCACAATTCCTTGAGCCATTCGGAAAATCGTTTGATTTTGAACTGAAGACGCTCAAGTACTTTCTCCTTCCGAAATAGATCAAGATTTGCAAGTGCTGCGCGGCAAGCGAGTGGATTTGCCGTGTAAGTATGGCCGTGAAAGAACGCCTTAAGTTCCTGGTAACTGCCTAAAAAAGCTTCGTAAATCTCTTCGGTGGTAAGTGTTGCTGCCAGTGCGAGATAGCCACCCGTAATTCCTTTTGCAACGCAAAGAATATCGGGTGATACTTTTTCATGGTCACTCGCAAACCATTTTCCTGTCCGACCGAACCCAGTTGCGACTTCATCGAAAATAAGGAAGGTATTATACTTTCTCGTCAGCGCTCTTGCACGAGAAATATAACCTTTTGGCTGATTAATCATTCCGGCCGCCCCCTGCATCAAGGGTTCCATGACCAAAGCAACCGTCTCTTTTGCGTGCTTCCGGAGCACTTTTTCCAGCTTTTTTGTGCAATGGTCCAAATACCCGGACTCTGTTCCAAGAAACGAGTCGCGGTAACGGTAAGGTGCTTGAACCGGGACTGTGTTAAAAAGAAGAGGTTGATATATTTGGTGAAACAGATCAATGCCGCCAACAGAAACGGAGCCAATCGTATCGCCATGGTAAGCATTGGTAAGTCGAATGAATTTCCGGCGCTTTTTTTCACCCCGATTCTGCCAATATTGAAACGCCATTTTAAGTGCGATTTCAACCGCCTCTGAACCGGAGTCAGAATAAAAAACGCGCGCGAGTCCTTTGGGCGCAATTTTGACCAGTCGCTCAGCAAGTTGAATCGCGGGAATATTGGAAAGCCCGAGAAATGTAGAGTGAGCGATTTTCCGAAGTTGTTTCTGAATGGCTTGTTCAATTGCTCTGACGCGATGGCCATGAACATTACACCAAAGAGAAGAGACGCCATCCAAGTAACGCTTGCCGTCCGTATCTTGAAGATAACATCCAGAACCCGATTCGATAATTAAAATGTCATCCTTCACCCAATCCTGCATTTGAGTAAACGGGTGCCATAGATATTTTTTATCGCGTGCGGCAAGATCTTTGGTCTTTTTTGATAAGTCCATGGAGGATGTGCTCTTAACAAGTTGGATTATAGTAACGCACACTAAAAATGACTATAAGAAAATCAGGGCTAGCCTACTTTATGTGATTCTCGAGGCAAGTTAAATAAGCTCGTCAAAACTGTTGATTTTTACCCCATTTGGAATTTACACTAGCATTCACTATGAACGTCCATAAAGAAACTGTTAAACAAATTCAAGTTCGTCTGCTCCGCTGGTACAAAAAACACAAGCGGCCGCTGCCCTGGAGAACCAAAAAAAGCCCTTACCGAACATTTATATCGGAAGTGATGCTACAGCAAACGCAAATCAAGACCGTGATTCCTTATTTTGAACGCTGGATGAAAGTTTTCCCAACCGTTGAAAAGCTTGCCAAAGCGCCAATTGACCGCGTGCTGAAACTTTGGGAAGGGCTCGGCTATTACACACGAGCGCGCAATTTGCATCGAGCGTCGCAAATCATTGTGGAAAAACACGGTGGAAAAATTCCTTCGGATTATGAAACACTTCTTTCGCTTCCCGGCATTGGCCGTTATACCGCAGGCGCTGTCGCAAGCATTGCGTTTGATCAACCGGTTCCGCTTGTTGATGGAAACGTCGCGCGAGTTTTTTCGCGAGTTTTTAATATCCACAAGGATATCTTAAAACCTGAGACACAAAATGAACTTTATGCAATTGCGTACCAGTTGGTACCTCAAAAAAATCCGGGTGAATTTAATCAAGCTTTGATGGAATTGGGCTCTCTCGTTTGTTTTCCGACGATGCCTAGTTGCCGCACGTGTCCGGTTTCCAGTTTGTGTATCGCACAACGCAAAGGAATTCAAGAATCGCTTCCCATAAAATCAAACTCTCTTAAACGCAAAAAAGTTAATCTCGCAACAGCAATTGTGATTCACGCCAAAAAGCTTTTAATCCGGAAAAGGCCTGAGAAAGGGATTTGGGCGGGGCTCTGGGAACTTCCAAGTGTCGCTATTCAAAATGGAAAAAAGTTCGAAGAAAAACTTTCGGGGGAACTCAAAGAAACACACGGAGTCAAATTGAAATCCACACGCGCACTTTCGCCTTCCCTTCACCGGCTGACGCATCTTGATGTCACCATTTACCCTTATCTTTTTAAACCAGCCTCTCTCCCTTCCCTCTCCCCATCAAATGGGGAGAGGGTTAGGGCGAGGGGAAAATGGATCACAAAATCCGACGTCAAAAAATTTTCTTTTCCGGTTCCCTATCAAAAATTGATAAAGCATGCATTCGAAATACAAAAAGGGGACAGGCAGAGAAGTCTTACCTGTCCCCTTTTTGATCATGATGCCAATTAACAAAGAAATCCTTTTTCAATATCAAGCCGCGGTGAAACACGGCGCACTCATCGATCGATCCCAAAGAGGAAAAGTAGAGGTCTCAGAAAAAGATCGCACGGCGTTTCTCCACCGGATGCTTACAAACGACGTTCAAAATCTTTCCGGGGGCAATGGCTGCTACGCATGTCTCCTCACTGCTCAAGCAAAAATTATTTCAGATATGAATGTGTTTGTTTTTAATGATTTTCTTCTTCTCGATGTCGAAGAAAACTTCGAGTCAAAATTAATCCGGGCACTTGAAAAGTTTATCATTACTGATGACGTCAAGCT
>JACQQN010000089.1 GCA_016206995.1 Candidatus Omnitrophota bacterium
GCACAAGCAAATCCGATGAAAATTGTTCTCAAAAAAATGTTGACTTTATCCGTAGGTAGTTATAGATTCCGCTTTATGAAATATACTTTATATTTTATAAAGTATATATCATAAAATAGAAATCAATGCTCTTTCCGCTTTACTGATTTACCGAGAGAAAGCAAAGCGATGGAGAACAGGCCTTAACCATGCAGCGCAGATCAATATGCGCGCCAAACTTTGAGAGGCGCTTGCGTATGAAATCAAAGCTAAAGGTAAACGACGGGCAGTGTTGGAACTCAAAAAAAAAGTCTACATCAATCTTCATACTCGGCTCATCCTCATCATGATACTTACTTATTTACTTAACCCAACTCCAGGCGTGTCTTTAGCAGATCATGATGCCCCTAAAAAATTAGAACAAGAATACACCCAAAAAGAGAAAGAAAAACAAATTACTGAACTGCTTGAGCTTGGAGACTCGCTCGCAGAAGCTAAGGATTACAATTACGCTCTCGCCGCCTACGAGCAAGTGTTCCTTTTGGATCCCAACCATCGAAAAGCCTCCGCCAAGATCGATCTTTTAAAGAAAAGAATGGCGCATGAGGGCCGGGACGAAACTGGGGTTGTGAAGGCAGTTTATGACGAGGAAGCTAAGGAACGGGTCCGAAAGCTTTGGGTTGAAGTAAGAAATTGTTTAAATAAGGAAAGATTTGGCCAAGCTCGTTTTGCATTGGAAAAAATTCTGCTTCTTGATCCTGAAAATCAGGAAGCTCAAAAGTTATATCAAGACCTCAAGCAAAAACAGTTTGGCAAAGTGTCATGAAGCGCGAAAAACTTTACAAAATTGGAGAGGTGATGGAGTATTCAGGGCTTTCTAGGCAAACCATCCACAATTACACGCTTGCCAGTTTGATTTCGGAGGCGCGCAGAACACCTTCCGGTCATCGTCTTTATGATGAAAGTGTTTTTGACCGGCTCGAAAAAATTAAAGTCTTACAGTCCAAAAATTATACGTTGATGCAAATTAAGAAGATTTTGGAAAAAAACAATGAATAAAAGAGAGTTTAGCTTAATAACATTAAAGCAGTTTAACCAATCAGAGGGAGAGCTATCATGAAAGAAAGCGACGTGAAATTGTGGCGTAAATACAAGCGTACCAAAACCAAAGCGTTGCGCGAAGAAATTGTTCGCAAGTACCTCTATTTAGTGAAGTACGTTGCGGGACGTGTGGCGATCGGGCTTCCACCAAATGTGGAATTCAACGATCTCGTTAGTTATGGGATTTTGGGGTTGTTTGATGCCATCGAGAAGTACGATGTCAATCAAGGAAACAAATTTGAAACATATGCGGTCACCCGGATTCGGGGTTCTATGATGGATGAGCTCCGGAAACTTGATTGGGCACCGAGACTTCTCAGGAAACGAGCTCGGGAGATCGATCGAAAATGCAAAGAACTTGAGGAGCGCTTCGGTCGTCTCGCAACAGACGATGAGTTAGCTCAATCGCTCAAAATCAGCGTCGAAAGTTTGAATGGAATCTATAATGAACTCAATTCGACCACATTTCTTTCGCTTGATGAGGTTTGGCAAAATGATGATGGCAACAAACCTATCTCGCGGTTGCAAACGGTGGAAGATTCCGTCGTTACCAATCAGCTCGTGACGCTTCAACAAAATGAAGTAAGAGATGTTTTGGCAAAAGCAATCGACAGCTTGCCCGAAAAAGAGAAATTAGTTGTTGTTCTCTATTATTACGAGAATTTAACCTTGCGAGAAATTGGACAAGTGCTGAACGTGTCGGAATCTCGTATTTGTCAAATCCACACCAAGGTTGTCTCACGACTCAGGAGCCATCTTGTAAAGCGGGTTGGTAATGAAATTGCGCTGAGCGCATAAGAACAAGCTAATTTTGCAGTCGTTGTTTTAAAAGTATTGAAACGAGCAGTTTTTCTCATCCAGCTCTATTTCTTCTTACTTTCTTCAGCTTAATTCCCACTTGTTTTAAAGTTTCTTTTTGGTTTCGTCGATATGTTGATCGGAAATCGAAAGGAAAAATCTCTTTGGAAAGGAATGAAAAACAGTGGATGATGTACAGTGCACTCTCCCCAAGAATAAGAATGAGTTTTCTCAGCAATTAGGAATCCAGATGAAAGAGCAGGGCGAGGGTGATTTGAAACGGGAAGTTGAAAAGTATAAGAGGTTGCTCAAGGATGTTTCAGATCCTAATTGCGGCCGGATCAAGGAATTAAAGGAAGCCATTCGAAAGGGCACCTTCTTAACCAAAGAGGCAATCTCAGAAACTGCCGAGCGGATAGCCGCAAGATTTCTAGGCCGCGAATAACCCCCGCACAAACCTACCCAACAGTAGCTTAAGCGTTTGATGTTTTAAACTTGGCAAGTTCCGGTTCTAATTTGGCTTTCAAGTCAGAAGGACCGGTATCGCGAAGTTTCTTTTTAACGCTTCCAATTGACGTGTCAAGCGTTTGCATCATTTCATTGAATGCATCTGCAACGGACATTCCCTCATCATTTTTTCTAAGACGGACTCGGGTGTTCAACTCTCCATTTTTAACTGCTTCGAATGATTTTCGAAAGCGGTAAAGAGGCCCCGCAATTTTATGGGTGAGGTAAATACTTCCAAACCCGATTAGGACAATGAGTATCAGTGCTTGGGGGAGGAGTCGGTTATTAGCACGGATCAAAATTTCTTGGAGAATCTCACGTTGGCGCGCGCTTAAAAGGTCAACTTCCCGGAACAACCGAAGTGAAGAAGGCTCTTTTTCAGGTTCTGTAGGCATGCGCGAATGCTCGTAATCTTCAATCCGGGCCGCCATTTTGATTTCTTGGAAGATTTTTTCGTCGGAAAATGATTCAATCACGGATCCCCAAATTCCAAAATAAAGACCAAGAAGCGAAATTCCACAAACAATGAGAAGCGTGACCGCAACATAAATTCCGTAGCGGGATTGGAAGGGTTTATCGATAAAAAAACGCTTACGCATGTTTTTCATATTGCATCCCCCTTTTTCGGTTGAGAAAAACGTGTGAAATCATAGCATAAAAATGTATTTCGTGAAACATTGATAATTGCTAGAATAACAAACCATTTTAGCTATGTCAGGAGGAATTCTCTTATGTGTGGAATTGTTGGTTATATTGGTGCAAGGAAAGCGCTTCCGGTTTTGATTCAAGGTCTTGAGCAGCTTGAGTATCGTGGGTATGATTCAGCCGGCGTGGTGTGTATTAACCCAACCAACCACTCTCTTTTTCTCGCAAAGGAAAAAGGGAAGCTTGGTCAGTTGAAATCTGTTTTGAATGGAGTTTCTCTCGCGTCAACTACAGGGATTGCTCACACTCGCTGGGCAACGCACGGGGCGCCCTCGAAAGCAAATGCCCATCCACATGAAGATTGTAAACGGCGAATTGCGCTTGTTCACAACGGAATTATTGAAAACTACCAAGAGATCAAACATAAGCTTCTGAAAAAAGGCCACCGATTTCGCTCAGAAACTGATACCGAAATAGCGGTTCATTTAATTGAAGAGTATTACGACGGAGATGTGGAGCAAGCATTTCGAAAAGCGGTCGGTGAGCTCAAAGGTTATTTCGCCTTTGTGGTACTTTCCGCTGATGAACCCGGGAAATTATTTGTGTTCAAACGGTCAAATCCAATGGTGATTGGTGTTGGTAACGGAGAGAATTTTGCGGCAAGTGACGTTACGGCAATTATTCCGTATACCCGGAAAGTCATTTATTTAGAAGATGACGAGTTCGCAGTCTTGGAACGTGATTCAATTACAATCTCCTCTCGCGCTAGTCATAAGCCAATCCGAAAAACGATTTCTGAAGTTAAATGGTCTGTTGATGAAGCGAAAAAGGGCGGTTTTCCAAACTTTATGTTGAAGGAAATTTACGAGCAGCCGCGGGTTGCTGAGGAAACGCTTGCGAAACGTCTTAAGAACGGCAAGGTTTGGTTTGATACTTTGGACTCAAAGGCGGAGGCGCACCTCAAGAAAATTCGAAAGGTTTTTGTCGTGAGTTGTGGAACTGCATATCATGCCGGTCTGGTTGGCCGCTACATGCTGGAAGAGTATGCAAAAGTTCCGACTGAAGTCCAAGTTTCAAGTGAGTTCCGCTATGTCGACCCTTTGGTTACTAAAGAAGATTTGGTGATATTGATTACACAATCCGGAGAAACGGCAGATACTATTGCGGCGCTTCGAGAAGCACGAGCAAAGGGGGCTTGCACACTTGCGATTGTGAATGTTGTTGGCAGTACGATTGCTCGGGAAGCAGATTATGTGATTTACACTCACGCAGGTCCAGAGATCGGCGTTGCTTCTACTAAAGCATACATCGCGCAACTTTTGACGTTTGCGCTTTTTACGATTTATCTCGCTTGCCTCCGAAAAACGGTTTCGGCTGGTTTTGTTGCGAGTTACTTGAAAGAGATGCGAAAACTTCCAAAGGCAATTACAACAATTTTGCATCGTGAGAAATTATTAGAACCTCCAGCTAAAACGTTATTTAAAAATAAAAACTTCCTTTTTTTAGGTCGCGGTTACAATTTTCCGACGGCACTTGAGGGGGCGCTCAAACTTAAGGAAATTTCATATGCTCATGCGCATGGTTATGCTGCTGGTGAAATGAAGCATGGCCCTATTGCCTTAATCGATTCTACCCAGCCTGTTATTTGTATTGCACCTTTTTCAAAAACCTATGAAAAAATGGTAAGCAATATTCAGGAGATCAAGGCGCGAAAGGCAATTGTACTTTCCATTACGACGGAAGGGGACAAATCGGTCAAACAACTTTCTGATTGGGTGTTTCCGATTCCAAAGATGTCTGAAATTTTTTCTTCAATTCTTTCTGTGATTCCGCTTCAGCTTTTTGCTTATAAGATTTCGGTGAAGAACCACCGTGATGTAGATCAACCAAGAAATTTAGCAAAATCTGTTACGGTAGAATAATATTGTGATGTTATTTGAAAATTTGATATGAAATTGACAACTTGCGTTATTTGTATATTTTCAATCTTTACCTTTTTAGCATGGGGCGGAGGTAGCGCTATGAGGAAAACAGAATCAAGTTTGACTGCAACTACCGACAAAGCATCGTATGGGCAAGGAGAAGCTGTTAAGCTTCGGTTGCTCAACAAAAATACAAAGCCCATTTTTGTTATTCCTACCCTTTTTGATTCACTCCCTTTTCTAGGGACGCTTTACGAAAAGAATGGAACGGAATTTCGTTCTGTGACAACGCAGAATGTGCGAGCTTCAGTTATCGATAAAGCCGAGCGAATCCCTCCTGAAGCCATTCAGGTAAAAGCTGGGGAAGTTTTGGAAGGGGTGTGGAATGGATATGCTTTTCAGCAAATAGGTCCTGATGAATGGAATGATTGGGAGTTGTTTCAACCGAGTGGTACTTTTAAGATTCGGATTTTTTACGATCTTTCTTCTGGAAAAAACCTAGAACAAGGGAAATCTGAATTTTGGGCGGAGACTGGCGAGTTTAAGATTAAAGCGCGTTAATTTTATTTAGAGCACCTAACAAAACCTTGTCATTCTGAGCCCTTCGACTGTCACCCTGAACGAAGTGAAGGGTCTCAGGGTAAACTCCGCGAAGAATCTGCGTTTGTAGATCCTTCGGCTAACGCCTCAGGATGACACTTTTGTTAGACGCTCTTA
>JACQQN010000092.1 GCA_016206995.1 Candidatus Omnitrophota bacterium
ATGCAGTTCGTGCGCTTTCGATGGAAGCACGCATGACGATGTGTAACATGAGCATTGAAGCAGGAGCTCGTGCCGGGATGATTGCGCCGGATGAAACCACGTTTGAATACATCGCGAAAGGAAATCGTCCCTTTACTCCAAAAGGTAAAGATTTTGATCAAGCACTTTCATTTTGGAAAACGCTCCCAACGGATGCTGGTGCAAAATACGATCGCGAATTAACAATCGACGCCTCACAAATTGCGCCGCAAGTCACATGGGGAACCAATCCCGGCATGGTAACCGATGTAACAGGACATGTCCCAGCGCCTGGTGAAATTCCTGGTTATAGCAAAAGCGACGTGGAGCATGCGCTTGAATACATGGGACTCAAACCCGGCACGAAAATAACAGATATTAAAATTGATACCGTCTTTATCGGGAGCTGCACTAACGGGCGAATCGAAGATTTACGCATCGCAGCAAAATATCTTAAAGGGCGAAAAATTGCTCCAAAAGTTCAGGTTTTGATTGTTCCGGGTTCTCAACAAGTCAGGAAACAAGCAGAAGCAGAAGGGCTTGATCAAATTTTCAAATCCGCAGGTTGTGAGTGGCGGGAATCGGGTTGCAGCATGTGCCTCGGAATGAATCCGGATCAATTAAAACCAGGCGAACGCTCTGCATCAACTTCAAACCGGAATTTTGAAGGCCGGCAAGGAAAAGGTGGTCGAACGCATCTCGTGAGTCCCGAAATGGCTGCAGCCGCCGCGGTGGAAGGACATTTTGTTGATATCCGTAATTGGAACATTTAACGATAACATTTGGCACCTTCTCCCTGGAAGGGAGAAGGTTGGGATGAGGGTGAAAATGTACCCACCCCTCACCCTAACCCTCTCCCAAAGGGAGAGGGAAAATCGTATGTGGGATTAAATCATGGAACCATTCAAATCATTTCGCGGATTGATTGCAACGCTTGACCGGGCAAACATTGATACAGATCAAATTATCCCAAAACAATTTTTGAAATCGATCAAGCGCACAGGCTATGGTGAAAATTTATTTTTCGATTGGCGCTATCTTCCGGATGGGAAACCCGACCCAAAATTTCCTTTGAATGAACCTAGATTCAAAGATGCAACAATTCTTGTTGTTCGCAATAATTTCGGTTGTGGCTCAAGCCGCGAACATGCCGTTTGGGCCATTGCTCAATACGGATTTAAAGCTGTGATTGCGCCCTGGGTTGAGCGTGGCGGAACGAGAATTCCCGGATTTGCAGATATTTTTAAAAATAACTGCGTGAAAAATTCACTTCTCACTATTGAACTTTCGGAAGCAGAGGTTGAAGAAATTTTCCAAATGGTTGCCCGTTATTCCGGCCTCCAAGCAACCATCAATCTTGACGAGCAACGAGTGACCCTTCACACAGCAGAAGAAATTTCATTCCATTTTGAGGTTGATCCTGCAGTTAAAGAACGCCTTGTTCACGGATTGGATGACATTGGTCTCACTTTAAAACACGAAGAAAAAATTGCAACATTTGAAACTCGCCATAATTCGCAAATTTCTCTCTGATATTTTCACAACAGTTCTATGTCTTAACTTACACGCAAGGCCCCGGACAACGACCGCCGTTGGTAACCTCATACCACCAGTCCTCAAAGCCGGGAAATGTGGTGGCATATTTGGCATTAAAATCTGCAGGGTTAGCGATAGGTTCGTCTAAAGTAACGGTAACATCATAAATTTTCGGGTCGGAATTTGCATTAATTTGATTGCGATCATTGTCGCAAGTCCATGAAGGACCACAATTACTTAATGCATAACTGGCACTGCGTTCCGCTTGAACTGGATTCATTCCCATGGATTCTAGCTGTTGGTATACTTGCGACATCAATTGATTGTAATGATCTTCCTGGTCGCTTGAGATAACAATGCGAAGTGAGTAATGTCGACCTTCTTGCCACGTTCCGTTTGCTATTCTGAGTGATTCGTTATAATCGTGTCCATAAGCACTTCTTGCTAGCGAATTAGTTAATAAAGTAACAGCATTCGAAGGAGAAGCTTCAAAAAAGAGAGAGACGGCCCGGTTGCCTGGGTTGTTTACATCTGCATAATAATTTGGCCAAAAATTTGTATCGTAAACCATGTTTGCACCATCACCGATCCATGGTGACATATCAATCGGTGTTACTGGTACCTCCAACACCTGCCCTGGTGCAAAGAGAGCAGACATTTCAGGATCGCAATGGACACAAAAACGTTTGTCGCCTGCCGTATTCGTTGCTGGAGAGGAGCAAAATTGATAAGTTGCTGGGGTTGATCGGGAGTATTCATTCGTCGTATATCCTTTCGCATCAATTGCGGAAAGATTTGAAGTAATCACCATTTCATCGGGATCAGTCGTTCCCGTGAGCGGCCAACGGTTTTCTTCCGGGAATTGACCTTTGTTGGTATAGATCTCTTGCATCTTTTCCCCGATGACGCGCATGTGCTGCTTCACAAGTTGCATGTTGGTATCCATACGGATGCGCATAAAACCCGGGATAGCAACTGCGCTCACCGTTCCGATGATGGCAACGGTAATCATGATTTCTGTAATGGTAAAACCTTTTTTATTTTTACTCCATCCTCTAACCATCTTTATCCTTCCTTCTTATTTACGAGGTTTAGGTAACACTTTTTCCCCAATAAAGCATATCCTGAAGGGGAGGTGTTTTCAATGATTGGAACTAACAAATCGATCTTAAGTTATTTATTTATAGTAACTTATGATAAGTTAATAAAGTAGGGAAGAAAGTACAATAGGATCGTATCTAGAATCTAGATCTGCATGAGGAAATAAATCTGGATGATTTTGAAACACGAAGATTGATCCTTAAGAACCGTCAGCAAGTCATATTTAGTTTACAAGCCGGGAAGGTGGGAACTGAGTTAGGGTCTGGGGGTTGATCATACTTGGCCGTAAGAATATAAACTTTGTAACCCCAACTAGAATACACACTATCCATATGAGCATAATTAGGATCCACAGATGGATCGACCTGATAGAGATGAATCCCTTTGTTTTTTAAATCCTCATTCGCTTCTTTTACTGCATTCATAAAAGTTTCACTTTCCCCAGCTAAGGATACAGCCAACAGAGCTCGTGGGGGATTGAGATACGCTCCCGTGGATAATTTTGAATATTCATCCAAATTCGCTATGAATTCCATTTGGGATTTGAAATCATCCCTCATAAACGTCGGGTCGCTCAAGGCATAATTCATCGTGTAATTAGTCATTGGTACAATCGGTCCATTGTTGTAAGAATCAATGCGAAAAGGCTGGTTGCCCTGGGGCACCTCCTCCACCTGCCCTGGTGCAAACAAAGCAGACATTGAGGAATCGCAATGGACACAGAATCGCTTGCTGCCAGCAGTATTCGTTACCGGAGAGGAGCAAAATTGATAAGCTGCGGGTGTCGATCGGGAGTATTCATTCGTCGTATACCCCTTCGCATTGATCGCCGAAAGGCCTGATGTAATTACCATTTCATCGGGATCGGTTGCGCCCGTGAGCGGCCAGCGGGATTCATCGGGATATTGGCCCTTGTTGATGTAGATCTCTTGCATCTTTTCACCGATCACCCGCATGTGCTGTTTCACGAGTTGCATGTTGGTATCCATCCGCATGCGCATGAAGCCGGGGATAGCGACCGCGCTCACCGTTCCGACGATCGCAACGGTCACCATGATTTCCGCAATTGTAAATCCTCTTTGGCCCTTTCGTCTCAACATGTCATCTCCCTTATTATTTACCGGCTTCAGGCAACACTTTTCCCCCGATAAAGGATATCCGGAGGGTTGCTTGTTTTCAATGCTCTGACTTGATAAATCAACCATAAGTTATTTAATAGAAGTAACTTACGACATGTTAATAAAGTGAGGAAGAAAGTCGGAAGTTTTACTAAAAGGGGACAGGTTTACCCGCCGCACAGCGGAGCAGTGCCGTATGCAATTTGCGGCAAAGCATGGCGAGGTCCCTCTCAAAAATCGCATCGAGTGCTTTGCAGGCGGATCTCACCGCAATTTTTGGCGGAAGATAAAAAACCTGTCCCCTTTTGTGTTTTACTTCAACTTTACAAGAATCTTTTCATCGGCTTTCTCTGCGGTTTTTTCACAAACCCTTGCTAACAAAGCTCGGAAAAGGTGGCATTCTCTTTTTTCGAGACCTGTTCTTTTGAAAAAATGATGCAGGTTTTCAAGTGTTTGTTCAAAAACATTAAGGCGCTTGATTTTTTGATAACCAAGCAAGATCAAAGCCTTTGAAAAATCATCCATCAGCAAGTCAAATTCTTCTTGAGTTGCGTAATGGTGCTCGGCCTTTTTGGGAGGAGAGGCCATACCTGGCAAACGACTAAAAATAGAAAAGAGTGTAACAGCAACGGCATGCGACAAATTCATCGAAGAATAAGCGGCGCTCGTAGGAATAGCAACGATTTCGTGACAACAGGCAAGCTCTTCATTGGAAAGACCATTCTTTTCATTTCCAAAAACAAATGCTACCTTTTTCTTAGCCATAATTTCTAAAACTTGTGGCATTACCTGCATGATGGAGCGCGGAGCTCCTCGCTTGCGGCCGCTTCTTCTCGTAAATCCAATGGTTAACGCAGCGCCTCGAATTCCTTTGGAAAGCGATGACATGGTGCGTGCTTGATTTAAAACGTCTTTTGCCTTCCAACCCAGTGTGTATGCCTGTTCCGTTTTATGCTCAACGGAATTCACAAGAACTAGTTTTGAAACTCCAAAATTCTTCATCGCGCGGGCAACTTGTCCAATATTGGCCGGGTTTTCAGCGCGCACGAGCACAACGCTGATGTTCTTCATCCCGTTACCACCGATTCGCACTCTATCCATCATAATTTTTCTGTTTTGTATTTCATTTCCCAATAGTTTTATAGACATAGCAGGGGTGGTAACGGGATTCACACTTACAATGCCTTTCCCTTCTGATCCAGAATTGAAATCAATTGTTCGGAATTGACAAAACCACTGAAACGAAATGTTTCTTTTCCGCGCGCGTCAAAAAATACGACCGTGGGGAAAGAATTAATTTGATAAAGATTCGCAATTTCCCGGCTCTTTTCAGATTCAGTAAACGACAAGTCTGCTTTAAGCCGCACAAAGGGTTCTAATGCTTGAATAATTTTTGGATCGGAAAAAGTATGATATTTAAGCATCATGCACGGCCCGCACCACGCGGCATAAAAATAAGCAATCACAGGCTTCCCCGCTTGCG
>JACQQN010000107.1 GCA_016206995.1 Candidatus Omnitrophota bacterium
CGAACATACATGAATGGAGAAAGCCGTCAATTTTTAGATGAGATACAAAAAATGTATCTTGATGCAAAACAAGAAGTAGAAAAAGTTCAAGTGCAAGTTCATTTGAACGAAGTTGGAGGATCATTCCCCGCGCTTGTGACACTTGTTCACAACACTGACGGTTCTTTCTCGCTCTTACTTTCAACCATCCCAACTCGTTCTGAATTGCGGGCAGATGAAAAATACTTGAGCTTTGGATCGCCAGACCCCTTCAAAGCACCTTCGTTGTTCGGATTTGTTGCTGCTTTAAATTTGATTGATGGCTCATCTTCCACGGAGTTTCCAAGTACCACAGTAAAGATTGCTGCTCGGTTGAAATACCTTTTAGCGAAGAGCCCAAAAGAACGACTTGAGTTTTTGAATAGCTACCATCGACTTTTTTTAAAACACTTTTCAGCAGTTGAAGCAAAAGAAAGAGAGTATCCTGCGTATGCGCCGGCCGCGCAACAGATTCGATTATTTAAGAATTTAGTTGCAAGGTTACTTGAAAATCTGTCGTCAGAAACTCATCCTACGTCCTACCCTTCTCAAGAATTGTTCGGTGCTTTTTTTATCAAACTATTTTTTCCAGATGCTTGGGAAGAAGAAATTACCAGGCTTCTTCATGAAATACCCGCTTTAACAGAACGAGTGCCCCATCGAAAATTAATGCGAGCAATTGATGAAAGTGTCACTCGATTACTTTCGTTAGCTAAAGTGTCTTCTCATGAAGAAGATCAAGTTATTCAGGAGCTTCGCCACCAGTTGTATCGAGAGCTGCTTCATCGCACAAAGGTCACTCCACGAAAAGTTGAAATCGGGCTTAACACCTCACGAGACGGACAACAATCGAATGCATCGCTCAAGATGAGCGGGGAAGATCAGCGCCGAATTATTGACATGCAAGTAGACTTAGGTACGATTCGTCAGCTTGAAACCTGGGGCGGTGCGGTGGTTCAAGCAGCACTTCTTGAGGCAAAACGCGGTACCGAACCTGAGGATCCTTGGTATAACTTAAGTGCGCAAACCGCGCTTCTCAGAGAGAAACTTGAAAAAGTAGCGGCTCCTTTTCGAGGTTTCATCCGTCAAGCAGATTGGAATCTACTTTTTGATCGGTATCGGATTTCTGAGGATCGAAGAATTTTGTCTCAAAACGAACTATCAGAACTTTTAAAGCGGTTCGAAAAGTTTATGGATTTAGAAACAAGAAATGAAATTAACCGGATTTACAGAATGTCACAAGAAATGTTGCTTCGCGGTCAGTACATCGTGGGTTTGGATGCTTATCCGGATAGTGTGCTTGAACTTTTTGTCAGAACTGCTTACAAGAATGGAATTGATATTTTTCGAATTTTTGATGCATTTAATGATACACGAAAAATTATTCCAGCGATCCAGTATGCACGTAAAATTGGAGCAAAAGTGCAGCCTGTGATTCACTATACAACAGAATTTCCTGGTGGCATTCCGCAATATGTAGCGCTAGCGACTGAACTTGTCAAAACAAGTGGGAGCGACTTGGATGCGCTCGTCATAAAAGATGCCGGCGGTCTTTTGGAAGCGGATGAAGCTTTTGATTTGGTTCGGGCGCTCAGAAAGAGTGGATTAAAAGTACCCATTCTTCTTCATACGCATGACATTCGCGGGAACCGGCAAATCACGCTTCTCGAGGCCATTCGTGCGAATGGCTCGCAGTATCCGATTATTGTCGATTTAGGTGTTGGTAAAGACTACTTATCCTCGCCGTTTGGACAACCTGATCTTCACGACTTTTTGGATTTGATTGAAGGAACTCCATGGCAAAATGATATTCGGGTTGATCGAGGGAAACTTGCCGATTTAGAACGTGCCATCGGAAAAGAAATTATTCCAAAATACCTGCGGCTATCCATCACAAGTAAAGATCGGCGCGATATCGTTCGAGCCCGTCTTCCGGGAGGAATGAAAACTAATTTTATCGATGACCAAATCCAGAAAGCTTTAAAAGGTTCGAGCGACCAATTAATCAAACCGACTTATGGAATTGACATTTTTGACAAAAGCGGAAAGTTTACAGAAAATGGCCAGCGGTTTGTCGACGCGCTCCTGGTGTTGATTTATGAAGAAATGCGTGTGGTGACGCGTGATCTTGGAGGGATTTCTCTTGTGACTCCAACCGCCCAGTGGATTGGGACGCAAGCATTTCAAAATGTCATGGGTTGGCTTTCAAATCGATGGTTACGATCGGAAAAAGGAGAAAATACTTTTGCATTAGTTCAAAACAATGAATTCCCTCGTGAAGATCGTGTACGGCAGTATCAATTAGGACCTAATTTCAATCTTCATCCACAGCTTCAAAATTATCTGATCACGTGGTCTCAAGATGCTTATTTGCAGCATTTGTATCCAAACGTCAATCGAGACCTTGTTTTGAAAGTATTTGAAGGGCTTCAAGACCCAACAATTGATTTAGATACGATTCAAGTTTCCTTGAAACGAAGTACTGTGAGCAGAGCTGGCATGGCTCGCGCGCTTGGCAGTTATCAAACCATGCGTCAGGCCATTGGGAAACCAACAGTTGACCTTACGGTGGTGAAATTTACCAAGAAATTTCGCGCTCAAGCAAAAAAAGAACCACAATATCAACGCGCACTTCAAAATCCCAATCTTCTAAGAAAACGTCGGGATTTAATTTTAAGTTTGGCAAGCCCTTACGATCCATTTTTAAATATTCCGCTGACTTTGGAAGAGCTTCGAAAACGGTTTGCTATTGACTTGAAAAAGCAGAATGGAATTCAAAATACAGATGAAGACATGTTGCTCACCACATTATTTCCTGCGGCGAGTCAAGCTCCTTATTTGTTCAAACAAAGAGAAGCATCGCTTCGTGCGATTGAAGAAGCGAAACCTGAGGATCGCGCGCGGCTTCTTAAATATCATGAGCTTCGTCTGCGACAAATGGGAATGGGCGTGGGCTTTGGCTTGCCGATTTCTAGTGTCCGGTCTGAGCTTCGTGAGGTCGCAGCATTTAAAGAGAAATTTAAGAGCGCATTGATAAAAGACCGTGAATTAACTGAAGAAGAAATCAAACGTTACTTGGGTCCGGTTGGATTGGATTTAGCCAAGCGAGAAGGAAGACAATTTTTCTTGAGGCTGCTCGATCGAGAACAAGGTGAGAAATTTATCGCGGCTTGGCGGGTGGAATGGGAATCCAGTCTCGACAGACAAGCAAGTTTGAAAGCGCGCGGTCAGTTTCCACATCGCGTACCTTACTTTCCATTTTTCTCTGACATTCAAGGGCTTGCGTATGGTTTAGTTTCAGAATTAAACGGCGTAGAGCGTCTTGAAGGTTATATGGAAATTCTACCATCGGTATTCGAAAGGAGTTTCGGTAGCGCTCAAAGTCATAAAATCAAAATTAATATTCCTCGAAGGGAACTTTATTTTAGAAATATTGGAAAAGAAGGAATTTTAAGGGGTGTTCGAGGTCAAGGTGTTGCAGATCTTCTTTTTGATTACCTCATTAAATTCGCGGTTGAACTCAAAGATATTTTTGTGTTTGAAATCGAATCTTATACAGAAACGCATGGCAGTCAGTCGTTTGCACGTCGTCGTGGATTAATTCACGAAGAGGATAATCGTGCTCATTTCTCTCACGCTGATTTGTTGCGCGAGTACCACGCAAAGGGTTTTAATCGCTTTTTCCAAAATCAACAGTTTGTTTATCGCAATACCATTACAGGGAATGGAAGCCAAGCTACTCTTTTCCAAAAATTGTACCAAGATTCTCATCCACGACGTTCAGAACTTAGGCGAAACAGAAAAGCGTTTGATTCGCTCGATTCTTTAAATACCATTTCGAATGAAGTCCACGCAGAATTGGAAACGATCAGTGACCGAGTCATGGCGCGTTATCCGGAGCAAACGAAAATTCATTCTGATCGGTTTAATGCGTTCCTAGCGAGTGGTGAGAAAATTTATGAAAGTCGTGGGGAAGGAAAACCTCAAAATCAGGAAGCGAAGCGGGGAGTTGTCATTCTTCCGGAAGTGGGTGACGAGTTTGCAGAGGTGATTCCTGCAGTCATTCATGCAGTGTTCGGAAAACCAGTCTTGATTTTTGCGCGAAGCATCCAACAAGAAGAAAAAATTGAAGGTTTGATCAAACGGTTTTTTAAAGATCCAAGATTGCTTACGCAGGTTCGTCAAAATGTCAAAATTTTAAGAGCGATGGACGTGATGAAAGAAGCGGAGTTTTTCTTGCTTGAAAAGTTCCAGGTGAACGAAATTCGTGCAGTTGGTTTAAAGGGAACGAGCGATGAGCGTTATCTCGACCGGTTGCTTTCAATTTTGAAAGAACATACGGATAAAAAAATCGTCGTTTATTCTGATATGGTTGAAAATCGAGATGGCTTCCTCGGGGTTTTCGATCTTACGGAAAACCTTATTTCGGAGTCCCGCGCTGCATTTCAAGAAGCCATGATGGCGTAAGTGTTTGACACCTTCTGGAACCAGACGTATAATCCCAGCTTTTAAAGAGTGATTTACACACCTCAAAGGATAGCGATGACCACCAAATCCTTTTCAGTTCAAATGGCTGATCGATTAAAGAAACTACCACCTTATCTTTTTGCCGAAGTCGATCGTCTAAAGCGTGAATTGGTTGCCAAAGGGAAAGACGTGATCGATTTGGGAGTGGGCGATCCCGACCTTCCAACCCCCGACTTTATCATTGAAGCGCTCCATCAGGCTGCAAAAGATCCCATCAATCACCGCTACGCGCTTGACCAAGGAATGCCTGAGTTTCGGCGCGCGATCGCCAAATGGTATCGCAGCCGGTTTTCAGTAGTATTAGATCCAGAAACCGAAATTCTTCCTTTGATTGGTTCTAAAGAAGGAATTGCTCATCTTCCACTCGCCGTCTTAA
>JACQQN010000106.1 GCA_016206995.1 Candidatus Omnitrophota bacterium
CTTTATGAACGAGGCTTGATCTATCAGGGCGACTATATTATTAACTGGTGTCCCCGCTGTCAAACTGCACTGTCAGACGAAGAAGCAGCCCATAAAGAAATCGAAGGTTCACTTTATCATATCCGTTATCCACTCGAGAAAGCAGTTGGTGAAGTTGACCATTTGGTAGTCGCCACGACGCGGCCCGAGACCATGCTGGGTGATACGGCTGTCGCAGTCAATCCGAAAGACACGCGTTACCAGCATTTAATTGGCAAGCGAGCAATTCTTCCGCTCGTGAACCGCCCGATTCCAATTATTGCAGATGATTTTGTAGATCTCGATTTTGGAACCGGGCTTGTCAAAGTAACGCCCGCGCACGACCCAAACGATTTTGCATTCCAATCACGTCACCCTGAAATTGGTTTGATTAATATTTTGAATCCGGATGGGACGGTCAATGAAAATGGGGGCAGTTACAAAGGGCTTGACCGGTTTGAAGCAAGAAAACAGGTTGTTCGCGATTTAGAATCAAAAGAACTTCTCGTGAAACGCGTTTCTCATTTGCACGCGGTTGGCCACTGTTATCGCTGCCATACGATCGTGGAGCCTTATCTTTCGAAGCAATGGTTTGTCAAAATGAAGCCAATGGCCGAGAAAGCTTTAAAAGCACACCGAGAAGGAAAAACAAAATTTGTTCCTGAACGGTGGAATAAAGTTTATCTCAACTGGCTTGAAGGTATTCGTGATTGGTGTATCTCACGGCAGATTTGGTGGGGTCACCAAATTCCCGTTTGGTATTGCGAATGCGGAAAAACTATTGTTTCTCGTGAAGATCCAACGCAATGTCCGCATTGCAAATCCAAGAACCTAAAGCGAGATCCTGATGTGCTGGATACCTGGTTTTCATCGTGGCTGTGGCCATTTTCAACATTGGGCTGGCCAGAAAAAACAAAAGATTTGGATTATTTTTATCCGACATCTGTTTTGGTAACGGCACCTGAGATTATTTTCTTTTGGGTCGCGCGAATGATCATGGCAGGCCTCGAATTTACAGGTGAAGTTCCGTTTCATACCATTTACATTCATGGAACGGTTCGGACGGATACGGGCCAAAAAATGTCCAAGTCGCTTGGGAACGCCATTGATCCGCTGACTGTGATTGATGAGATTGGAGCTGATGCACTTCGGTTTTCCATTGTGATGCTGACCGCAAGCGGCCAAGATGCATACCTTTCCCACGAGAAGTTTGAGCTTGGTCGAAATTTCACTAATAAAATTTGGAATGCCTCTCGATTTGTGATTTCGAATTTCCCCTCACCCTCCCCTCTCCCCTTAAGGGGAGAGGATAAAGGTGAGGGGGAAGGCGAAAAATTCAAACTTTCTTTTTCAAATCTCTCTCTTGACGACAAGTGGATTTTAACGGAACTCCAGGAAACCATTCAGAAAGTGACAAGATCGATTGAAGAATTTCGTTTCAATGATGCTGCCACGGCGCTTTACCAGTTTTTTTGGAGTGCTTTTTGTGATTGGTATATTGAACTTACGAAACCTATTTTGAACGGCGAGGAAGGTAACCTGAATCGCCAAGCAACCGTCCGATCCGTTTTAGCATTGGTGCTTGAGCAATTTTTCAAGATGCTTCATCCTTTTATGCCGTTTTTGTCCGAAGAAATTTGGAATCGATTGAAAGAATATATTGATGACCCATCTTTTGAAAAATCTTCAATCATGCTTTCAAATTGGCCAAAACCAAACCCGTCATTTCATTTTAAAGAAGAAGCTCGTGAAGTTGCGCTGTTTCAAGAAGCAGTGACTGGTATTCGAGATATTCGCGCGCGTCTCGGTATTTCACCAAAAGAAAAATTAGACGTGGTGATTACTTCACATGACTCGGGAACTCTAAAACGAGTCCGGCAATTTGAGTCACAAATTACCCATTTAACAAACATCGTTCGCATTGAATGGGTGGATCGGGTGAAGAAAGGTGCCGGAATGATCGGGAAAGTTTTTGCTGATATGGAAATTTTCGTGACCGGGGTCCCTCAAGCCAATTTAAATCAAGAGCAAGAAAAGACAAAGAAGAAAATCGGGGAACTTGAAGCATATACAAAATCGCTTGGCGACAAACTTGCCAATCAGAATTTTACCGCTCGGGCGCCGGAAGAAATTGTAGCCGACATGAGGGAGAAGAAGGAAGCGGCAGAGAAAGAACTTCTCGCTCACCGTGAAAATTTAGCGATGCTCCAAGGTGGTGGGAATTAACCCGTTGGTAGGGGCTGGCCCCTGTGCCAGCCCGAAAAGGATATTGAATAAAATAATGGGCGGCCGCTGGGGCCACCCCTACAATTGCACACACACCGTGATTCGTAAAATTATTCATATAGATATGGACGCGTTTTTCGCAGCGGTTGAAATTCGTGATAATCCATCGCTTGCCGGAAAACCTGTCGTGGTTGGCGGTAATCCGAACGGACGTGGTGTCGTTAGTGCCGCTTCCTATGAAGCGCGGAAATTCGGTATTTGTTCTGCAATGCCTGCTGTCCAAGCGAAGCATCTTTGTCCAGAAGCAATTTTCCTCAAGCCCAATTTTAAAAAATATAGCGAAGCTTCAGAAGTTATTCATTCTATTTTTAAACATTATACAAAACTAGTAGAGTCAGCTGGTCTTGATGAGGCATATTTGGATGTGACAGAAAATATTTTGAAGATCGAAGACCCCGTTCTACTTGCAAAGATGATTCAGCAAAATATTCGTGCGGTAACAAAGCTCACGGCTTCTGCAGGTGTTGCGCCGAACAAATTCCTCGCAAAAATTGCTTCTGATATGCAAAAGCCAGCTGGACTCACGGTGGTAGAACCGAAGCAGGTGAGCGAGTTTTTAAAAGAGCTCCCTGTTCGGAAAATTCCAGGTGTTGGCCCTGTCTCTGGAAAAGAACTCAATCAACTTGGGATTAAAACGATTGGGGAGCTTGCATTGCAAAGCAAAGAGAATCTGATCCAGCTTTTTGGAAAATGGGGCGTCGCACTTTACGAGCGCGCACACGGGATTGACAATCGTCCGGTTGAAACCGAATATGAACAGAAGCAAATTGGTTCTGAAGAGACTTTTGAACGGGATCTTCTCAGTTTTCAGAAAATGGAGCAAGAACTTCACGAACTCTCAGATGAAGTTTCCTTTTACTTGGAGCGTGATGGAATTCTTGCGCGCACCGTAACGCTCAAAGTAAAATATTCAGACTTTACGGTGAATACGCGAAGCCATACCCTTGCAGAACCTTTCAACCAAACCGAAATTATTTTTCAGGAAGTGGTGAAATTGCTCCACGAAAAAACCGAGGCTGGCAAACGTCCCATTCGTTTGCTCGGCGTGAGCGTGTCGGGATTGGTTGGACAGGAAGAGGCTGCAATAATCAATCAAGCAGAATTGTTTAGGTGAGGGGCAAGCGCTGGGTGCTGCGTCATGCGTTCACGCAGAACGCAATACGATGAACACGGTACGAAATCATGATTGACGAAGGATATATTAAATTTAATTGCATGTGGAAAAAAGCGCGAGCGCTTCCAGCTAAAGCCTTACGCGAGATTACCAAATGGCGGAATTGGTTGCACGAACTTGGTTTTATTGGTGTTTATCCGGATGGAATTGGATTTGGAAATGTGAGTATCCGCATTCCGAATACCACGCAATTTATCATCACAGGAACTCAAACCGGTGGTATTGCGAAACTGGCTGCAAAACATTACACCAAAGTTACCTCCGGGAATTTTGAGCAAAATGCTTTGCAGTGTGAAGGCCCCGTCGAAGCGTCTTCGGAATCTCTCACGCATCTTGCGGTTTATCAGGCGGATAAGAATATTCATGCGATTATTCACACACACCACCCCAAACTGTGGAAAAAACTTTTAGACAAGGTTCCAACGACATTCCCTTCAGTTGCGTATGGAACTCCAGAAATGGCACACGAAATTTTTCGTTTATTCAAAGAAACTGACCTAGCAAAGCAAAAGATTCTTGTCATGGCTGGACACGAAGATGGTTTGATTACCTTCGGCTGTAATCTAGACCAGGCAGGGGAAGCACTCCTTAAAATAGATAATAAATAATACTATATAGTACTAATCTACCCCATTTGTATCTAATGAAAATCCGAAAGTTAAGAAAATCAGTTTGACAGGTAATTTTTCAGGTGTTATACTTCAGCAAATCTCAAACCAGTGTGTTTGAGTTATTTTTTTGCTTGCTCGGACAAAACTTTAAAAAAGTCCGTCAAAATGTTACAGAAACGGTTGGTAAACGAGCTTTCATGAAATTAAAATTCCCCCAAAGATTAATTGCAGCGACCGTTCTTTTTACCTTCTCTTTCACAAACACCATTGCCTATTCAGATGTCCAGTTTCTCTCCTCATTTTGGAAAAAAGAAGTTGATACAATTCCGGCTTCTAAATCGGTTAACTCACCGAGCTATGAGCGTGCACTTTTTGAACTTCGGGATCGGTTGCTCAAAGACCCGACTGGGATTTCTAAATCGGACGTTTCAACACTTTTCCAGCGCAGAAAAACACCTTCCCGGTTAAGCAGATTGTTTGCCCAATCTTCCGGTGTTGATGATCCTACTTTATTAGAAGATGTACAACCCGTTTACGATCGCGCAGTGATTAATCGCAAGCCGCTCATTACTCGATCCTTGACGCAATCTGTGCTAAGAGCTGAACTGCGTTTGCCGCAGATACATCCTTTGAATGATGGGGATTACAAGCGGCTTATTAAACCACTTCTTGCGGAGCTTGATGCAATTATTTCTTCCCAAAATACCGTTGATGCGGAGCAAATCTACGATCTTATGAACACTGCCGTTTCAAAATTTGCGAAAACGGATCAGACCACGTTTAATCGAGTGCTTATAATTCTGACACGACTTCTTCCTCCGGATCGGACATTTCCACAGTTAGATCGAACTGAATGGCTTGAGCTATTGCCAAAAGCGAAAACTGCGCTTGAACAACTTAATCCTGCGCGTTCCGAATTACGTTTGACGGTTGGCGAGCGGGAGATA
>JACQQN010000093.1 GCA_016206995.1 Candidatus Omnitrophota bacterium
CAAACTTCGTCTCCTTGGAAAAACACCTTTCTTGCACGGACGGGGTATACAGGAGAACTCGGTTTTGAAATTTTATTACCTAACGAAGTGCTCAGAGATGCTTATGCGGTGCTGATGGATGCAGGAAAAGAATTTGGAATTAAACCTGTTGGATTTGGCGCGCGAGATACTCTTCGACTTGAAGTAGCGATGCTTTTATATGGACATGACATGACTGACGAAACGACACCGCTTGAAGCCGGTCTTGAACGCACAGTTGCCTTTGAGAAAGAATTTATTGGCAAAGAAGCGCTGAGGGCTCAACAGCAAAGAGGTGTTTCGCGGAAACTGATTGGATTTGAAATGGTGGGTCACGGTCTTGCGCGGCAAGGTTACCCTGTTTATCAAAAGGAGCATTCTGTAGGGATTGTTACCAGCGGCTCCTTCTCACCAAGTTTTAAGAAAAACATCGGTCTTGCTTACGTATCCGGAACCGAATTGAATCTTGGTGACTCAGTCGATATTCAAATCCGCTCAAATCAAATTGCTGCAAAAATTGTAGCCATTCCTTTTTACAAACGACAATCAAGGAGTTGATAGAATGAAAATCCCCAAAGAATTACGATACACAAAAACTCATGAATGGGTTCGAAAACAAGGAAGCGCAGCAGTGGTTGGTATTACCGATTACGCTCAGCACGAAATTTCAGATGTGGTATTTGTCGAACTCCCAAAGGTTGGCGCGGAAGTGACGCAAGGGCGCGGGGTGTGCGTTGTGGAGTCGGTGAAGGCTGCTTTCGATATTTATGCCCCGCTTTCCGGCACAATTAAATCAATTAATACAGCGCTTGAGTCAGACCCATCTCTTGCAAATCGGGAACCTTATGGAAATGGCTGGTTTTTTGAGTTCAGCCCTGCCAACCCAAGCGAATTTGAATCGTTACTAACGGCAGAACAATACGAAGAATTTTTAAAGCAAGCAGCCCACTAATTCCATGAGTTATTTCCCCCTGACAGCTGAAGATCGGCAAGCAATGCTTGATGTGATCGGTGTCGAGCATTTTGGTTTAATTCTTCAATCCATTCCCGCGTCGCTTAGAAATCCAAGCATTCGAATCCCCGAATCGCTCAGCGAATACGAAATCCGAACTTTATTTTCTCAGATTGCCGCTGAAAATGCGCATGTTGGGAAAATGGTTTCATTTTTAGGGGCTGGTGCGTACGAACATTATATCCCTTCGGTTGTGAATACGATTATTTCCCGAAGTGAGTTTTATACTGCCTATACGCCTTACCAACCCGAAGCTTCTCAGGGGACACTTCAAGCACTTTTTGAATATCAAAGTATGATGTGTGAACTGACCGGAATGCCAGTATCGAATGGGTCTCATTACGATGGAGCGACTGCGCTTGCCGAAGCGGCACTTCTTTCGCTTAATAAAACGAGACGAACTAAAGTACTGGTAACCAGATCGCTACACCCCGAGCTTAGAAAGGTGTTGGATACCTATCTTGCAAAAACAGGAATGGAAAGTGTGGAAATTCCATTTTTAAAAGACAGTAGCTTGGATCAAAACGCGCTCCGCGAAAAACTGACAGTTGATGTTGGTGCGATTATCATTCAGAGTCCTAACTTTTTTGGCTCCGTTGAAGATTTAAGTGGGATTGCTGAACTTGCGCATCAAAATGGATCTCTTTTTATTATGGTGTCCAATCCTTTGTCATTTGGATTTTACAAAACACCTGTGGAGTGGGGAGCAGACATTGCTTGCGGAGAAGGCCAGCCACTTGGAATTCCCTTGAGCTTTGGGGGGCCATGGCTTGGGTTCCTCACAACGACTCGAGAACTGATGCGGCAAATCCCAGGCCGTTTGGTTGGTTTGACGAAAGACTCGGAAGGAAATCGTGCGTTTTGCCTGACACTTCAAGCGCGTGAGCAGCACATTCGGCGCGAACGTGCAAATTCAAATATCTGCACCAACCAAGCACTTTGTGCAATTGCTGCTGCCGTTTATTTAACCTGTATGGGAAAACAAGGAATTCGTCAGGTCGCTGAGCTCAACATGGAGAATGCTTATTACCTTCGGGATGAAATTGCCAAACTTACCAATTTTCAAGTGGTTACTCAAGCGTCTATTTTTAACGAGTTTGCCATCCGATGCCCGCGGCCAGTTTCTGAAATCAATCAGTTTTTATTAAAAAAAGGAATCTTAGGCGGTTTTGATATAGCGTCCGTATTTCCAGAATTTCAAAACGCAATGTTGCTATGTGCAACCGAAACAAAATCAAAAGAAGATCTCGACCGTTTTGTGGCGGCACTGAAAGAAAGTGTGGATCAATGACAACGGGCGAAAGAATTCATTCCAGTTCAGATATAGCCGCTGAACTCAGTTTTGAAAAGAGTAGGCCTGGGAAACTTGGAGTTTGTCTTCCAAAACGGAAGTGGAACCAATTTGAATTTTCCCGTACGGTTCCTATCAATCTCCAAAGGCAAGCAGCGTCACAACTTCCAGAACTGAGCGAGCCGGAAGTGGTTCGCCATTTCGTCAATTTATCAAAGCTGAATTTTAGTATTGATACCCATTTTTATCCCCTAGGTAGTTGTACCATGAAATACAACCCAAAGATTAATTAAGAAGTCGCGCGCTTTGACGGTTTTGCACTCGCGCATCCATACCAACCAGCGGAAACTGTCCAGGGTGTTTTGCGAGTTTTTCATGAGCTTTCGGGTATGCTTTGTGAAATAACAGGCATGGATGAATTTACACTTCAGCCTGCAGCTGGCGCACACGGTGAATTGCTGGGTTTAATGCTTGCCCATGCGTATCATGCGTCGCGCGGGGACCATCAACGAACGAAAGTGATTGTTCCGGATTCAAGCCACGGAACCAACCCAGCCAGCGCAGCGCTCTGTGGCTATGAGGTGGTTCAAATTCCTTCGAATGCAAAAGGGCGGACAGACCTTGACGCACTTAAGAAGGCGGTGGATGAGAAAACGGCGTGCCTCATGCTTACCAACCCAAACACACTTGGATTATTTGAGAACGACATTTTAGAAATCAAAAAAATTGTTCATGAACGCGGCGCGCTTTTATACTATGACGGCGCTAATTTAAACGCACTTTTAGGAATCGCACGTCCGGGCGATATGGGTTTTGACATCGTTCATTTAAATTTACACAAAACATTTTCAACACCCCACGGAGCCGGTGGGCCAGGCGCAGGTCCGGTTGGAGTTAAGAAACACCTCGCGGAATTTTTACCGGTTCCGGCTGTTATTAAAACTAAAAATCGTTACGCTTTTGATTACAGTCGCCCGCATTCCATTGGGAAAATAAAGTCATTTTATGGAAATTTTGGTTTGTTGCTTCGAGCTTACGTTTATATTCGTTCGGTAGGGCTTGAAGGTTTGAAACTAATTAGCCGGGATGCAATTTTGAGCGCAAATTACTTACGAAGAAAAGTTGA
>JACQQN010000094.1 GCA_016206995.1 Candidatus Omnitrophota bacterium
ATTCTCATTACTTTAAAACGGATAGAACTACTTTGTTCAAAATGATGCCGAAAATGTTTGATCAAATAACTTTTCTACTTCTACTAACGCATTCGAAATTGGCTGCTTTAAGTGAAGGCGAACGACGCGCCTCGCTTTCGCATCCAACGCACGAAAGTCCCCCATGCCTTGAGCATACTCAAGCTCTCTAAAACCAAACGGTTGGCCAGGAATCGCAGCATTTGCCTTGGAATCTGCAGTAAATAAAATCATGACACAAGAGTTTGGCCCTCCTTTATGGAGCTGACCGGTTGAATGAAGGTACCGAGGACCAAATCCAAACATGGTCGCGTATTTTGTTTTATCTTTTAATTTCTGCCGGAGCGCCACAAATTTCTTTTCGATCTCTGGCTCATAAGGCAAATAAGCGCCTAAGCTAATGTAATCACCCGGTTTGACCAATTTAAAAAATGCCGCAAGATTTCTTTGTTTCGCTATTTTCTGACAAGTTGAATTACCAAACGTCCCGAAATAATTTTTGCCTTGAAAGTGATTTGGGAAATCAGGAAATTTTCCATGATCTTTCAACTCTTTCAATAAAGAATTAGTCCAAGTTTTTGCTTCCTGAACATTAGGCTCGTCAAAAGGATTGATTCCAAGCAGCGAACCCGCGATGGCAGTTGCAAATGCCCACCGATAAAATTGCTCACCTAAATCATAAGGATCGGCAAGATTGATTTCGATCACTGGACAACTTGCTTTTTGGAGTTCTTTGATTTTGGTGATTGTTTTTGAATCAACAGGACCACAATGTAGAAATACAAATAAGCGATCATTTTGATACTCTGTGGAACCCATGGGCGTTTCACCAAAGATCGGAACAATTCCTTTCCCTTCTTTTCCAAGACTTTCTGCGAGAAGTTGCTCGATCCATAACCCATAGGAAGAAATTTTTAGAGCCATAAAGATGGTTAATTTATCACGGCCTTGCTTCACGGCTTCTGCCATCACAACACCCAAGAAACATCCCGGATTCGCTCCGTCGCTTGTTTGCGGCGTGGACCGGGCTTTTTCTTGGCCAATTCGATCGATCAATGTTTTAACGTCAACGCCCATCACACATGCTGGAACCATTCCAAAATAGGAGAGAACGGAAAAACGCCCACCAATATTTGTTGGATTCACAAATACACGGCGAAATTGAAGCAAATTCGCTTCTTTTTCAAGCGGCGTTCCTGAATCTGTAATCGCCACAAATTGAGATCCCGCTTGATTTGCTCTTTTACTTTTAACTTTCTCAAAGAAATAGCGGTAAAACGATAAAGTTTCAAGCGTGGTACCTGATTTGGTTGACACAATAAAAAGAGTGTTCAAGAGATCTATTTGCTTTTCAACTTGAAGCACTTGATCGGGATCGGTGCTGTCGAGCACGATAAGGCGTGGCATATTTTTAACCGGCCCAAAAGTTTGTGAAAATACTTCGGGCGCGAGACTGCTGCCACCCATTCCAAGAAGCACGGCATGAGAAAATCGAGCAGCAACTACCTCTTTTTGAAATGAGAGCAGATCGGGAACTTGTTTTTTTAACCAGTCAACCGAATCAAGCCAACCCAGACGGTTTTGAATCACTTTCGCATTTTCAGGATCTTTTTTCCAAAGAGTCGCATCATGACTCCATAAACGCTCAACTGTGTTATTCGTCTTCAATTGCTGGAGTGCGATATCAACTGAATTCTGAAGTTTCGCGAGATTGCTTGTCTGATTACTTTGTTTCATATCAAAACAAATCCTTTTTCTTAAAATGAGCGGGTATATTAGCAGAAAAAATTGCTAGATGATAGATTTTTAAGGTGACCGAAGCGGTTTGGTTGCGACGATAAAGCGATCGCGATTCACAGAAAAACTCCGCCCCTCTAAATCTAAAGAGCGGAATGATTGCTCAAGTTTTTCAAACCGCGCTTGTGTCACAGGCCGTGATTGATAGTAATCATATAAGTATGCTAACTGCTTTGGAGACGCTCTCAAACATTTGTATAATAAATCAACCAATCCTTGTGGATCTTCATCGGCTTCCGTTAAAAGCTGAAGCGCCACCCGATCTGCTTGAATCACGCGCTTCTCAAAATTATTCCCCCGATCAACAAGCGCATACGTTCCCACAAGACCGATCAACGCAAGAGCACCAACTGTTCCAAAAAGAGGCGCCACTACAGCACCACCCGTCACCACTTTCTCCATCATTCGTTTCAATCGAGAAAGCCGAGGGTCTTTAAATTGAAGTTCACCAATTTCGTGTGCCAGAATCGCGGCAAGCTCTGCTTCATTATCCAATGAAGATATAAACCCTGTCGTGATATAAACAAAACCACCCGGCGCTGAGGTGGCATAAATTCGGTCGTCCCGCAAAATAATAAATTGATACGGCAGATCTTGCCTCTTTGCAAATTGCGCTAAATTTTTACCAATCTTATTCACATATTCAGAAATAACCGGATGTTCATAAACAGCCATTTTAGAAATTATGAGTTCATTGATCTGACGGCCTAGTGCAATTTCATCTTGAGTAAGCGAACCGTATTCTTGGCCAGATGATGTGGAATGAATTTGCGGGCGCGAAACGCAACCGGATAAATAAAGTATACTTACAAAAATTGCAATTTGTCTTTTGCCGATCATCGTACTAACCACCTAAGGATTGAACAATGTTTACGGCTCTTTTTAATTAAAATTAAACAAAAATTTGTTTCGGATCACTGAATGAAAATGCGCCTGCACTGACTTTCATTAAACTTAAAAAACAATTTAATCAAAGAAGTCAAGACTGTGCGCAATTTCTATAAATAATCTATAAAGAGATTGCGCCTGGAGGGATTCGAACCCCCGACCCTGGGATTAGAAATCCCATGCTCTATCCACCTGAGCTACAGGCGCATGCCACCCGCCGTTTCAAGTGTTTATCAATGCTTTCATGCGCAGTCTTTGCAGCTTTGTGCAAAGGCAGGCGCAGTATCCTATAAAATTTTAAACGAAACTGCGCACAGTACTTAAACTATTAATTAATATATAACTTTTCTTTAACGAAAGTAAGTACAGGCGCGAGATTCCTATGTACTGCACTCAATAGTACTCATGCACCGCACTGCTATTTGTGCGATTGAAGCCGTTCTAAAGCTACGGCCATTGCTCCTAAATCACCAACCCGATTACCAAGTTTTGTTTTAATGATTGCACAATCTTTAAAGGGCATCGGCCATGCTTCTTTTTGGGTAGACCGCATCATTGCTTGCCAAAAGTAATTTGAATCTGTCAAAACACCACCACCCAGAATAACCTTCTTGGGATTTAGTAAATTAATCAAACTCCCAAGACCAACACCCATATAGGAACCTGCCCTTTTTTTAATTTGCACCGCTAAAAAATCTTTTGCGCTTGCTGCTTTTGAAACCGCCTCTCCAGTAATCACATGCTGATTCGAGCAATACTTTCGAATCGAAGATTTTGCGCCAGCTTTGAGGAGGCGACTTGCAAGACGCGCCATGACTGTCCCGCTTGCATATGCTTCTAAACAACCACGTTTACCACAGGAACACCTTTCGCCATTTACCTCAATCGTCATATGCCCAAATTCACCTGCAGAGCCGTTAGCACCCCGAATTAACTTTCCATTTGAAACAATGCCAGAGCCAATGCCTGTACTGACCGTAACATACACAAAATCCTGAATGCCGCGCCCTTCACCAAAATACTTTACTCCAAGCGCTGCAGCATTTGCATCATTTTCAAGGAAGACCGGAAATCCAAACTTTCGCTTTAAGATGGTTTTAATTGGGATTCCTGCCCACCCTTTTAAATTGGGGGAATCTTCAATTTGCTCTTTTTTCGGAGAAACTGGGCCTGGCACCCCAATGCCAATTCCCAACACATCACGTGATTTCCGGGCACTTTGATGAAGTAAATTAGAAACCGCCGCGATAATTTCTTGAATAGATTTGATTGACTTTGAATGCGTTTGGGTTGCAAAAACTCTTTTCTGAACAATTTTTCCGTGGCTGGTTCCAAGAGTCACTGCGATTTTAGTTCCGCCAATATCAATTCCAATGAGATGGTGCATGATGGGAATAGGATAACAAAAAATAACTGGTTTGGAAAGAATGGTTTGTTTGAGAAAAATAAAACGGAAAGTAAGATTTCTCTGGACTAGTTAGCTTTATTTACGTAAAAGATTAGCAAAAGCGCGGCCAAAAAACTTCTTAATCTTTTCCCATGCAGATTCTTTCTGTTTTGATTCTTGTACTGCGGGTTGTTCGACGGGCCTGACTGGTTCAGGTTCTTTCTGAACTATTGGTTCTATCTTCGGCGCTTCTTGTTTTTGAGTGAAAGAAGTCGCAAAACTTCTTGCAGCACCTTCAAAAACAGACTGGGGACCAAAAGAAGCAAAACGAAGCGATTCTGGTTCCAAACCAATACTGACAAAAGCGGGTCCTCCTTCAAGCATTTTTCCTAGTTCTGCATAGAGTGCCTGCCAATACCACATAATAGGCCAACCACGACCTGCCCCACCCGCAGCTTCTGCCGCAGGCGAACTCAATGGCTCTTCATAACCCCCAATCAGCCCGGGACCAATATTAGCCACCAGCCCCCCACCGCCAAAAAAAGGCGTTGGTTCATCTTCTGGAGGCGCTTCTTCATCGCCACACCCTTCAAGAGCAGTATCTTTTGTAAAGACGCATTGGTGAGTTGCGGTATTACATGTGTCCTTCGTACAATTATCTTGATCTTTACACTCAGAATCGGCAAGACAACAACCGGCAATCCGACCGCCATCGGCGCATGTACCACCGCGGCAAATATCTGCGGCTAAACATTGACTTGGATTGGCAGCATCACCGCAGGCAGTTCCATCATTAGCCGCTTGGTCTTGTTTGCAAACATGGTTCGTAATATCGCAATAAGGTTTTGTGCAAATATTTCCATCAGTATCTGCGCGGCAATCAGTTTCATTGAGACAACAATTTTGAATTGGGTTAAATACACATTGATCATTAACACAAAGATTTTGTGTGCAGGCATTTCCGTCATCACAGTCTGAAGCGTCCTTACACTCAGCAGGCCCTTCCTCCAGAATAAGAATGATTTCATGACGATCTCGATCCAGAGCACCGTCTTGGTCATCGTCATCACTTTCTGCAAAGACTTCAAACTTATAAGTCTTTCCCCAATCTTCTTCTTGTGGGTGCCAGATGAATTGATAATGGGAGTCTTGGGCATCAGGTCCTGAGAATTGAATGCTTGAAAACACTCGAATGGCTTCATCATTTAAAGCGCCCATTTTCTGTTTCAACATATCTCCCGCATCCTCGTCTATCGCATTCACAAAAAAGTTAAGGTCATTGTGCCGCGGGACATAAATGGTGACAGGAGGATCATTGGCTGTTTTTGGAATGGTAACATCTTCTATCCGGTAGTAGTAAGGAGGTGTAGCTCCACAAGCTGGATTTGGAGTTCCTCCTTTACAAAACCCCTTATCACAAACTTCGCCACTTGTACATTCATCACCATCGTTACAAACTTTTCCATCATTAATTGGACGCCAAGCGCAAACATCGGCTGCTTCGTCACATTCATAGGCACGGCAATCTGTATTCTGATCAGAACAATCATAAGGTTTTGCATCGCCGGCGCAAACTCCGTTTGAGCAAGTCTCTCCTGTTATACAAAACAAACCATCGTTGCAGGTCTTACCTTCATTCGCTGGCCGATCTTGTCTGCAAGTACCTGTCACAACAATTCGGTGAAGACCTCCGGGTTTTGAAGAAATTAGAGAAGTGTCAGTAGGAGAAATGTTTGTTAATTCTCTTTCGAGTTGATCAGTAATAGGTTGCAGTGGTAAATCACAATAGGGTTGTGTACAAATATTCCCATCAGTGTCATCGGTGCAATCAGTCGGGCCAGTACAGCAATCTTGGATTCTGGGGCCTGATTTGCATTCACCTGCAGCATCGCACTGTTCCGGAGTGCAGGCATTGTTGTCGATATCCCCACACGCCGTTCCTTCGCTAGCATTCACGAGTCCGCACTCGCCGGTTTGTGCATTGCATTGGCCAACGTGACAGAGGTCATCCAAGCTTGAGGCACACGCCTTCCGCATGGTGCCGTCTTCACAAACACCATCTTTACAAACATCTCCAACCACACATTTGTCAGGGCCTTGATCGCCGCAAGGGGTACCGTCATTGGCATTCACGAGTCCGCACTCGCCGGTTTGTGCATTGCATTGGCCAACGTGACAGAGGTCATCCAAGCTTGAGGC
>JACQQN010000008.1 GCA_016206995.1 Candidatus Omnitrophota bacterium
CAAAGCCCGACACGGTTTTACAAATCGAAGATGTGCTTCACGTGGTTTGCTCGAAAGAAGATGCTAAGAAGCTTGCCATTGTGGTTGGAGAGATGAGTGATGTCGATGTCCGAAAAATTAAAAGTTTACTTACTGCACGCCCTTTATTACTTACGCAGAAGCAAGTGGTTGGAAAATCAATTGAGGAATTAAATTTGTCCGAGCGGTACGGAATCTCCATTACTCGAATTCATCGCGCAGGCCTTGATCTTGTTGCGCATCCACACATCGAACTTCAATTTGGCGATCGCTTGACGGTGGTTGGCGAAGAAAGTGCGATTCAAAAAGTGGCCTTAGAGCTTGGCGATTCACTCAAACAGCTTCACCATCCAAATCTCCCAGCGCTTTTTTTGGGAATCGTTTTAGGCGTGTTTCTTGGAAGTATTCCATTTAAACTTCCAGGAGTTGCTCTTCCAGTGAAATTAGGGCTCGCGGGGGGCCCGCTTATTGTTGCTATTATACTTGCCCGAGTTGGAAAGATTGGGCCGATCATCTTTTATCTTCCAGAAAATACCAATCTTTTCCTCCGCGAATTAGGAATCACGCTTTTTCTTGCAGGAGTTGGTCTTGGTGCTGGCGGGCAATTTGTGGAAACTTTATTGCATGGCGCGGGTTTGTATTGGATATTTTTGGGCGCGGTGATTACTTTTGTACCACTTTTTGTTGGCGCCTTAGTTGCACGGTTTATTTTTAAAATGAATTTTATGACCTTGTGCGGGCTTTTAGCAGGAAGTATGACCGATCCGCCTGCGCTTTCTTATGCAAATCAACTTGCGGATTCAGATGCTCCTTCCGTGACTTATGCCAGCGTTTATCCTCTTGTGATGTTCCTGCGGATTGTCACTGCTCAATTACTTGTTATTTTTCTCGCCCGAGTTTGATCTACGAAAAATAATTGCGATCAAGAGAACGATATTGAAGCGCTTCTGCAATATGTTCTGTTTGAATTGATTCTGAACTTTCAAGATCTGCAATCGTCCGTGCGATTTTAATTGCCTTAAAATAACCCCGCGCACTAAAGCGCAACTCTTTCATCGCTGCCTCAAGCAATTTTTTAGATTCTTCATTCAGCGCGCAGAATTTCTTAATTTCCCTGGGATTCATCACCGCATTGGTTGCAATTTTTGTTCCCTGAAAACGTTCAGTTTGTCTTTGTCGTGTTTCGATAACTCGTTTTTTTATTTCAGCTGAACTTTCTGAAGGTTGAGCGCTTACCAGGTCCTTATATTCAACAGCAGGAAGTTCGACGTGAAGATCAATGCGATCTAGAATCGGTCCTGAAATTTTATTGAGATATTTCTGAATTTGCCCAAGCCCGCATCGGCACGTGTGGTTGCGGCTGCTTAAATAACCACAAGGACAAGGGTTCATTGCGCAAACTAAAAGGAAATGAGCGGGGAAGCGAATGTTTTGTTTTGCTCTGGAGATCAAGATATAACCTTCTTCCAATGGGGCACGGAGCGATTCAATCACATCTCGGTGGAATTCCGGAAATTCATCTAAAAAGAGCACGCCCCCATGCGCTAGAGAGATTTCGCCAGGCCTTGGAAAACTTCCCCCGCCTACAAGCCCAATTTGTGAAACAGTGTGGTGGGGTGAACGAAAAGGGCGCTTTTTGACCATTGGTTTTTCATTTTGAAGAAGCCCCGCGACGCTATAAATTTTGGAGATCTCAATCGTTTCGTGGTTCCCAAGCGGCGGCAAAACCGTTGGAATTCGGCTTGCCAGCATGGTTTTCCCAGCACCTGGGGGGCCAATAAAAAGCAGGTTGTGTCCGCCCGCTGCAGCAATTTGTACCGCGCGCTTGGCTTGCCATTGTCCCCTCACCTCTGAAAAATCAAGCCCATCTTCTGAAAAATGAGAGTCCTGATTTTGCGAGGGTTTGGGCGGTGAAGCGAGCGAAAGCTCTCCATTTAAAAATTGAATTACTTCCCGCAAATCTTTAGCGCACAAGATTTCGCTATCTTTTTCAAGAGAAGCCTCTTCAGCATTTTCGCATGGAATGATGAGTGGCTTTTTGATGTGTTTTGCAAGCGTTGCTGCAGGAAGTGCACCTTTCACTTTTCTTAAAGAACCATCAAGTGCGAGCTCGCCTAAGAATAAAAATTGGGAGAGTCTGTTTGGATTCACATGGCCACTTGAAGCTAAGATGCCAATCGCAATCGGAAGGTCAAATGAAGGGCCTTCTTTTTTTAAGTCGGCGGGCGCGAGATTAATGGTAAGTTTTTTTGGAGCAAAAGGGAAACCGCTATTTTTAATAGCGGCTTTAACCCGTTCTCTACTTTCTTTAATGGCTTGGTCTGGGAGGCCCACAATGGTTGTTTGTGGAAGGCCGGATGCGATATCCACTTCTACTTCAATTGGACGCGCTTCAATTCCATAACAGGAACTGCTGCATAGTTTTGAAATCATTGACACACCTCTCTTAAGCGTGGGGATTGGGTCATTAGAATTCATGTTATGTAGGGGAATGCCGCAGAATTCTGAATCTTGCGTTTCAGCGTCTACTGTACTACAATAACACTTGTTACGTCTTGAGGGGATATTTCTTATCGTAAAATTAACTATGCTAAATTAACATAACACCTTTAGACTGTCAACCAGATAAAATTACTCAATGTTTCTTTACGATCCTCCATTTCCTGAAATTCGAGCATTCATTGCTGTTGTCTTTTCTTGGATTCTTGCCCAAACCATTAAAGTAACTCGGGAAGTCATTCGCAAAAAGAGATTTAATCTTAAATGGTTGCTTGATACCGGAGGAATGCCAAGCGCACATTCCGCGGGCGTGGTTGCTGTTGCCACGGCGGTAGGGCTTTTTTATGGTTTTACGTCGATTATTTTTTTAATCGCGTTTTCGTTTGCAGTTGTGACAATGTTTGATGCTGCAGGCGTCAGACGCGCGGTTGGACGTCAAGCAGTCGTGTTAAACAAAATGACCAATGAGCTTTATGAACGCGGCCAAATTGGTGAAACACGCGTGAAAGAACTTTTAGGCCACACACCCGTTGAAGTTTTTGCAGGTGCTTTTTTAGGGATCATTATCACACTTTTAATTTGCAGGTGAGAAAACTATGAAGAATCAATTCAGTTGTTATCAAAACCATTTTATGATTTTCATTTTAGCTTTCTTGTTAGCCGTCCCTCTCGGGCAAGCTCAGTCTGAAAAACAAGACACCGAAGCGCTTGATTCCCAACCAACCGAAGAGTCTGATCTTGTCGAGCTTGATAGTTCAGAAGCCGTTGCTGACCCGCTTGAACCGACCACGGCTGCGGATCATTCCTTGCTTGAAGAAGCCAGGTCTTATCAAGATGCCGGTGAGCTTGTGAAAGCAAAGGAAAGTTATAAAGCGCTTTTGGCGGAGGATGGAATTTCTGAAGATGTAAAGGAAGCCGCCGAGTCAGAACTTGAGTCGCTCAATTTCAAACTTCTTTTCTCGCCGACGGAAACAGAAGGTAGTGTTATCCGTACCGTAAAATCGGGCGACAACCTTTACAACATCGCCAAGGAATATGGTACGACCGTTGGGTTAATCCAAAAGGTTAACGACTTAAAAGGAGATTTGATTAAACCAGGCTTGAAACTCAAAGTTGTCAAGGCGCAATTTTCAATCGAAATTGATAAATCCGAAAACATGCTAAAACTTCTCGCTGATGGTGAGCCGCTCAAAACATACCGTGTTGGAACCGGTGCTAACAATTCGACACCAGTCGGCCAGTTTACAATCACCAATAAACTTGAAAACCCCACCTGGTATAAAGCAGGTGCTGTTGTGCCTCCCGATAGCCCCGATAATATTTTAGGAACTCGCTGGCTTGGTTTTTCTCTCAAAGGTTATGGTATTCATGGTACCACGCTTCCTGAATCGATCGGAAAACAAGAATCCAGCGGTTGTATTCGGATGCTCAATCAAGATGTCGAAGAACTTTATTCGATCGTACCCACTGGCGCGTCTGTTACTGTTGTTGATTGATTAAGAAAGCTGCAAAGAAGCACAAAAGATTGTCTCTCTCATAGCTTATTAATAGGAACTTTTATGGCTTCAAAAAAAGAGAAAATGAAAATTACAGAAAAAGACCATTCCGAGGTTTACCTTCCATTTGAGAAGCCAATTGTTGAACTCGAGCAAATGATTAATGAGATGAAATCGAAAAAAGAGATTGATCTGAGCGAAGAAATCAAAAGCGCTGAGAAGAAGCTCGAGGCAATGACGCGGAAAACCTATGAACACCTGACACCTTGGCAGCGCGTTCAAGTGGCAAGACATCCTTTGCGTCCATATATGCTTGATTATGTGCGTTATTTTATTGAAGATTTTGTGGAGCTGCACGGGGATCGGTGTTTCAGCGATGATAGAGCCATGGTGACAGGGTTTGGCCGTTTCCGTGGTCGCAATGTATGTGTTGTGGGCCATCAAAAAGGCCGGGATACCAAAGAGAATCTCATGCGGAGTTTTGGAAGTGCACATCCGGAAGGATACCGAAAGGCGATGCGGGTTATGAAACTTGCCGAGAAGTTTGGTCTCCCGATTATTTCTTTTATTGACACACCAGGGGCTTATCCTGGTATTGGTGCCGAGGAACGGGGACAGGCAGAAGCCATTGCGCACAACTTAATGGAAATGGCAGAACTTGCAAGCCCCATTGTTGCCGTAGTGATTGGGGAGGGGGGAAGCGGTGGCGCGCTTGGAATTGGCGTTGGAGATCGGATCCTGATGCTCGAAAATGCTTATTATTCAGTGATTTCACCGGAAGGTTGTGCAGCCATTCTTTGGAAAGACAGCGCGAAGTCAGTTGAGGCCGCCGAGGCACTCAAACTCACTTCTGAAGATTTGCTCGAACTCAAAATCATTGATCAAATTGTTAACGAACCTCTTGGCGGTGCTCACCGAGATTTTGAAACAACCGCAAAAGAACTTGCAAAGCAAATTGAAAGTGCGCTTAAATCGCTCGAATCACTTAGCAAAAAAGAGCTTTTAGAAGGTCGCTACGAGAAACATCGGAAGATTGGTGTTTTTCAGGAATGAAATCCGCACTTAGTCAGAAGTGTCTGCTTTAAACTAAGAAGCTTTTCCAATTCTTTATTATCTCGCACAAGCTGCCTCAATGTTTTCAAAGGTAATTC
>JACQQN010000101.1 GCA_016206995.1 Candidatus Omnitrophota bacterium
AATAAATAATAGAACAAACAAGAAAAACACCAATTAAAAGCGAATCACGTACATCGCTAATCGCCCGCCGAATCGACTGGGCGCGGTCCGCAACCATGATGGTCTTAATTTCATCTTTCTTAAATTCGTTATATTCATCAAGAATTTTTCGGGTTTCTTTCGCAACCTCCACGGTATTGGCAACACTGATTTTCTTCACATACACTGAAACGTTCTGATTCAGATTGAGACGCGCGTAATCTTCCGGCTCCAAGTAGGAATCTTTAATGGTTGCAATTTCTTTCAATGGAATAATTGAACCTTGGCGGCTGATTTTGACTCCCATATCCCCAATTTCATCAATCTTTGTAAATGCGCCCATCGTCCGAATGGCGAATGAGTAGTCGCCTCGTTCATAATCACCCGCTAAAAGATTGAGGTTGCTTGCCCCAAGAATATCCATCACTTCTTCGATGGAAACGCTATACGCAACCATCTTGTCCCGATCAAGTTCAACTAAAATTTTCCGTTCCCGCCCCCCGTACACCTCAACGCTTGCAACTCCATTCAACCGTTCCAGAAGTGGTTTAAGTTCACTATCAACAATCGCACGAATTTCTTCCGGTGTTTTCGTGTCTGAAATAACTGCGAATACAATCACGGCAGTGTCTGTGTCTGAGTAATTCGCAATGACTGGCTTTTCAATTTCAGGGGGAAGTTTTGGTTTGACGCGTGAAAACTTTTCGCGTACTTCAAGAGCCGCAAAATTCATGTCGGTACCCGGCTCAAATTCAAGCGTGACACGGCTTTCGGCTTCCCGCGAATTGGAATACATGGCTCGGAGCTTCCCAACAGTCGAAACCGCTTCTTCAACGGGGCGCGTAATCATGTGTTCCACTTCGCGCGGAGCTAAACCGCCGCGGGCGCGGATGATGATGCTGATGATTCCGCTCGAAACACCTTGGTAAAGTTCAACCGGAAGCCTGAGAAGAGAGACGATTCCTAAAAAAACGAGGCTCAGAAAAATAACTGAAGTAAAAACTGGCCGCTTAACGGCTTGGCTGGGAAAACTCATGAGCGTTACTCACCTTTTTCTTCCTCAAGAATACTCTCATCGAGTTCAGGAACCCCTGTCAAGGAATCGGCAAGGCGCACCACCAATACATACACAGCAGGAATTACGAACAACGTCAGGAGCGTTCCGCTCATCACCCCACCGCCCATGGCAATGGCCAGTGGCGCTTGAAGTTCGGCGCCCTCACCAATCCCGAGCGCAAGAGGAATTAAACCCGCAAGTGTGGTCAATGCAGACATCACAATTGGACGAAAGCGCACGAATGAAGACTCGATGGACGCTGAAACCAGTTCCTCGCCGGCCATCCGGCGCTGATTGATGAAGTCGATCAACACAATAGCATTATTCACCACGGTGCCGGCAAGAATCATAATCCCTAAAAGTGAAATAGTGCTTACCGAAGTTCCTGTGAGCCATAAGGCAAGTGCAACACCAAACATCGCAAGCGGAACTGTCAGCATGATAATGAGTGGTTGAACAAAAGACTCAAATTGAGCTGCCATAATCATATAGTTAAGAACCAGCGCCAATACAATCACGTAAGCAATTGAACGAAATGATTCTTTCACCTCTTTTGCTTTTCCGACAAGTTTAACCTCATACGCGTTAGGCCTCTCGATTCGAGATACCGCCTCAGAAACCCCCATCAAAACATCTTTTTCTTTAAAGCCGCGCTGAATGGATGCGGTCACCATCAGTGTCCGGATTTGATCTTTTCGCCTGATTTCGCTTGGGCCATAACCCGGCTTAATCGTGGCAACCCCTTTCAACGGAACTGTCACATGCAAATGGTCGCTATAAACCAAAAGGTCTCGCAATTTATCAACATCCACCCGATCACTTTTCTTCAGGCGGACGCGGACATCAACTTCACGGCCTGCTTCTTTGAATTCAGTAGCAACAGCACCATCCAATGCTGCCTTCGCTGTCAATGAGATATCCCGCGCAGAAATTCCATAAAGAGATGCTTTTTTCTTGTCAATTTCAATTTTAGTTTCAGGAGACGGCTCTCCCACGTCATCCGAAATATCCACAACGCCCGGAATTTCGCGAATCTTTTTCTTAATTTCTTCAGCAAGCGATTGCAGGTATGCAAGATCATACCCTTTGATCTCGACGCCAATCGGCCGGCCTCCTGTCGTTGCAAATTCATACTCACTTTCTTGCATCATGTATTCGATGTCTGCCTTTTCTAAATGTTCCGTCTCGACCATTTTCTGAAGCTCGTGAAGCACCGTATACGATGACCGTTTACGGTCAGTTTTGAGTGTTACCAAAAGAAGTCCCTGAGACGGCCTGAGTGTTTCGACGCGTACTTCTCCGGCTTTCGCGGTCGTTGACGAACCAATGGTGACTTGGATATTTTCAACTTCCGGAATGCTTCGCAAACGGTTTTCGATCACACCCACGACGGCATCCGTTGCATCAATGGTTGAACCAACCGGCAAATTAACCTTCACAAGAAATTGGCCCTGGTCAACTTTTGGAATCACTTCCGTATCCAGGGTTCTGAAAAGAAAAAGGCCAACCAAAAATGAAATAATTCCAATGCTTAAGATTTGAATAAAAATAGCATTTTGAGATTTGGGCGATAATTTCTGAAAAAAACCTTGGGTTCGAGCCTGAAGCTCATGAACTTTCGTATTCTTTTTTCTTGGATGAACATGAACCGCTGCCATAGGAATCAGCCAAACTGAAACTAAAAAAGAAATATTGGAAGAATGAATCACAGCCCATGAAAGGTCTTTAAATAACTGCCCGGCGATACCTGGCACAAAAATAATCAGCGGCAAAAACACAGCGTCCGTGGTCAACGTTGACGAAAGCACTGGCCAAAAAACTTCGTTTGTTCCCCGGATGGAGGACTCTTCCGGTGAATGGCCTTCCTCTCTCAACCGGAAAATATTTTCAATGACCACAATACAGTTATCAACGATCATTCCAGTCCCGAGCGCCATCCCGGCGAGTGACATCGTATTCAGTGTAATCCCTTGAAGTTTCAGAAACAAAAAGGAACCCATCACAGAAATGGGGATGGAAAGCGCAACAATTCCAGAGCTCCGTGGGTCCCGCAAGAAAAGAAGAAGAACAAACGCCGCTAAGATGCCACCTTCAATGGCGTTATTGCGTGTGCTTGCAATGGCACTTTTGATAAACGCCGAATGGTCGTAAACAATTTCAACATGAACCCCGCGCGCTTCAAGTTCATCATGAAGAAATGCGATGGTTTGCTTGATTTGTTTTACTAAATCAACGGCGTTGGTTGTCGCCTGTTTTTGAATTGCAAGCGAAACATTTTCTTTTTGATTATACCGGGAAATTGTTGTTTTCTCGCGGAAGCTGTCTCGAATCTCTGCAATGTCATGAAGCAGCACCATTCTCTTGTCTGAAATACCTTTTTCAAGCCCTTCGCGTTTGGTGTCAAGCGTTTCCCGGGGTCCTCGTGACCCGCGTTCGATAAACCCGGTATTCACTCGTTCAAAATTTTCGTTGGCATCTGTCTTGACAACCGTATAACCAATTTCACCGACGGAACGAAACTCGCCGACCGTGCGAATTAAATATTCATAAAGACCTTTTTTGATACTGCCAGCTGGATAGGAAATATTAGCGGCGTCCACTTGATCGATCACTTCCAAAATGGAAACACCTGCCGCTTGCATGGGACCTTGATCCAAATCCACAATAATTTCTCGATCAAGGCCGCCCGAAACCGTCACAGAGGCGACTCCTTCCACTTTTTCCAAGTTGTCACGAAGGGTGTGCTCTGAAATGGATTTCAAATCGCTGGGCGGAAGCTTTCCGGTGACAGATAAAATCATGATGGGTCGCGACAACGGATCAAATTTTAAAACAACGGGGTCTTCAGATTCTTTCGGAAGCCTTTCTTTGACAAGATCAATTTTCTCCCGAACTGCGAGAGCTGCAAAATCAATATTTTGATTCCAATTGAAGGAAACAGTAATCGTACTTTTTCCTTCCCGTGAAGTTGACTCAATGCGCCTCAAACCACTCACCGAACTAATGGTTTCTTCAAGTGGTTTTGTAATCAACGTTTCGATTTCTTCAGGAGCAGCGTTCACATAATCGGTAACCACTGTAATTTGTGGGAAATTAATCCGAGGAAATAATTCTTGCGGGAGTTCCAAAATTGCAACCAACCCCATAAACACAATCCCTGTGAATACCATCACGGTCGTCACGGGACGTTTGATTGCGTATTCTGGAAGCGTCATTGATTGAAAACCAGCGATAAGGGATAAGCGTTAAGCGATAAGTAACTCCTTTTCAGTGATGCTTCATTCCATCGTGCAAAAATTTTTCTAAAATAATTTACCATTTTAACTTAGCCCTTACCCCTTATCGCTTACAACTGAATCTACAACTCAGCTTCTTGTGTCTCAATCACTCGAACTTGCGTCTCATCTTTCAACCGGTCGAGACCCGTGATGGCCACCAAATCACCTTCTTTCACGCCCGAATCAACCTGAGCATAATCCGTTCGCTGATAACCAATCACCACTGGCTGCGTGTGAACCGTTTTTGTATCCGGATCAATCACGAAAACAGAATAATCACTTTCCTTTCCTTGCAAAGAGTCTGTCGGAAGGACAAGTGTATTTTTCTTTTGGTAAAGCAAAATTTTGATTCGCGCAAACATGCCGGGCACTAATAAATTTTCAAGGTTTTCAATTCGGACTTTAACAGTTGCGGTCCTGCTTTCACCAATCACGGCACTTCCAATACTTTCTACGGTCCCTTCAAAAGTTTTATCTGGATAGGCGTCCAAAAACACTTTTGCTTTTTGGCCGAGCGACAGTTTGCTGAGGTCGCGTTCGGTTACGCCAAACTCCGCTACGACTTGATCGGTAGATAAATGCGTTCCAATCAGTGTATTTTGTGTAATCGCCTCACCCTCTTCAATGTGGAGTTCACCGATGGTTCCTCGAGTTGGCGCATAAAGGTTTGATTTCTCAAGCATCACTTCGTTTGCTTTAGCTTCCAGAGAAGCAGCTTGGACATCATATTTTGCACTTTCAACTTCAAGTCTTACTTTGTCAAGTGTGGTTTGAGGGATTGCTCCAATTTGAAAAAGTTTTTCGTGTTCTTTTTCTTTCTCTTGGGCAATTTGAAGCGCAGTTTCTGATTTACTGCGTTCTGCTTGGGCGCGTTTGAGCCGGAGCAAAATGTCATCTTGTTTGAGTGAAATGAGAAGCGCACCTTCTTCATAACGCTCACCTTCGCGATAATTGACAGCGCTCACAACTCCCGGTATTTCAAAACTTAATTTAAATTCAACGCCTCCCTTGATCGTTCCAAGCGCATTTAAAGAATCTTCGTAATTGTAGCGGCCCACTTTGAATGCTTTGACGGCAACGACTTGATCCTTTTCTTCCTGGGGTGCTTCTGTGGGTGCAACACCTTGAGGTGCAATGAAAAAGTGATGAATCAAAAATCCACAACCAGCCAAAATTAAAAGCCAGAGAAAAAGTTTACGGGCTCCAGGAGAAACCAAAAAGCGCGCAAGGCGGTAGGAAAATTTCACGAAGGGATTGGGCGGAGGTTGCGGTGCCGGGTCTTTCACGGGTCCATGCGGTGATTCAATTTCCATAATCAATAGTCTCTTTCCTTTTTTGGTCATTGCGAGGACTGGCCGCATAGCGGCTGAGACGAAGCAATCTGGAAACATAGATTGCCACGCCCCGTTTCGGGGCTCGCAATGACACTTTTCTATCCCTCAATCCGCAAATAATCGCGAACGCCGATCGCGCGATTTAAATTAACTTTTGCGGCATAAAAATCAGCAAGCGCTTTATAAAGCTTCCCGCGCTCTTCATCGT
>JACQQN010000102.1 GCA_016206995.1 Candidatus Omnitrophota bacterium
AAGGGTGTGGCCTATAACGCAAAGGCAGACAAAGAGTCATGGGAGACCATGAAAGCATTTTTAAATAAAGTTTTTGAGGCGCAGGCATAACCCTGTTTCTAACGGGGTAAAGCAAATTCAATTTTTGTCGAAAAACTAGAAACAAAATAGAAGGATTTATGAAAAGAAAATTAGCCGCACTACTTATTATTTTATTTTTCAGTATTTCAAGTCATGTCTTAGCCGAGGATGACGAGGCTCTTCCACCGCTTCCAAAAGGTCCGCTTCTTTTAACAAGCGCCCGGCCTGAAATGTTGAATGCTGCTTATTGGATCGCGAAACTTCCCGATCCCAATCGTGTTTTGAAGACACTGAAAGAAATGGAAATATTTAATGAAGAAATTGACGCAATGGTGAATGAAAATGTCAATGTGTTCAAAATGGGAACCCATGCAAGTGGAATTCAAATTAAGAATCAAATTCAACTTGAGTACGATACGCTTGCCGGACGAAAACTTCTCGATTCACAGGACAAAGCAGTTCCTAAAAGTTACTTTGAAGAAAATGTAAAGCCAATTTTGGATTTAGACAAAATTGGAAAAGGAATTGTTTTAAAATGGGCCGCCGCAACGAGAGCTAGCTCTGTCCGGGCGCTTCCTACAACCATGAAAATGATTGAAGGGCCTGGTGACACGGAATTTGATCAGTTGCAATATACGCTCATCAAACTCTGGACACCGGTTGCCATTTACCATATGACAACCGACAGCAAATGGTATTACATCCAAGCGCCTTACGTACGTGGCTGGGTGCTCGCGAAAGACATCGCTATTTTTGATGGTATGGACGCGCTCAAAGAAAAAGCAAAATCTGAATTGTTTTTGGCGGTGACAGGCGAAAGCGTTCCCGTTTTTTCGGATGCGGCACTGACCGCGCGGCTTCAAAAACCAACCATGGGAACTGTAATTCCGCTCGCCGAAAAAGGTACAAGTGTTTACACGGTTTGGATGCCATCACGTGGAGAAGGTGGCCGAGTTGCATTGAGCAAAGGTTACATCAGCAAAGAGAGCGATGTTCGAGAGGGTTTCCCGCCGTATACACAAGCAAACGTCATTCGTCAGGCGTTTAAATTACTTGGTGCTCGTTACGGTTGGGGCGGCATGTACAACGGCCGAGATTGTTCCGGATTTACGCACGATGTTTTTTTAAGCATGGGTGTTTTTATGCCACGCGATTCAAAAAGGCAGCCTTACGCAGGAACCCAACTAGGGCACTACGAGCCTTATGAAGGAGCAGAACAAAAGGCAGCAGCTCTCCGCACCGCAACACCCGGCATCACGCTCATGCGAATGCCGCTTCATATCATGATTTATCTGGGTGAAGAAAATGACCACTTTTACGCGATTCATTCTACTTGGGCCGAGCGGGTTGGTCAGGATCCGGTTGCCGATGAAAAACGCAGGATCAATCAAGTTGTGATGACTGATCTTGGGCTGAATGGCAATTCCTACCTTGGTGGTCTCTTCGACCGTATCATCCAAATCACTGAAGTAAATTAAGCCAGTCTTGTGTCTTGAGACTTATTGAGTGAGAGTTAAATAAGGTTCTCAAGACTTAAACTTAAAAACTCAAACAATGTTCCTCCATTTCTCCTCCTTATAATAACCGGTAATTCTACTTTCTTAACCATTTATATTGACTTTATAAACATGTAGAGTTACACTTTTTTTACCTAATATTCCTGTCAAGGAGGCAAGATTTTTAATGAAGTTTCCTTCAAAGGCCAGCCGAGTAATTTCAACATTTCTTCTCGGTATTTTCTGCTTTTCAAGCGTCGTTACGCCAAGTGATGCACCCATCATTGCGTCATTTTTTGAGCACTCAATCACGCCATCACTCAATCGTCCTAAGGCCGCGATGGCTGGTGATATTCGTTCCGAATTAAGGGAGCGTTTGGGTTTACCAGAATTTCCCACAGCCGGCAAAGTTTCCACCTCAGAACCCCGACTGATTATTGATGACCTTTTAAAACAATCCACCCCGCGCTCTGAACTTAGAAGCAGAAGATCAGATCGATCAAAAAGGACAGAAGCGCAGACACCAAGGATTCGTCAGGCAGTTGGGCAGCATCAACCAAACCGGAAAATTGTTACTAATAGGCAAGCCTTATGGATTGGAATTCCTTTGTTTATTGTTATGGTTTTGGGAATCGGAAATTGGATTAGAGCGAGATATTTTGGAAAAGAATCTACCGCAAGCCAGAGTTTGATAGCACCAAAAATTGCTAACGGATGGCCATCTACCCATGCGATTCCAAAAGTCTTTCCCTACCAAAGTGTTCCTTTTCAAACGCCTGCCACTGGCCATGGCAATGGTCCACCGGAATTAGAGCAGGTGACAATGAGCGAATCGCCTGAAATCAAGAATAAACTTGAGCAATTCAAGTCTTACTTTGCACAAGCTATGGATGTTATGACGAAGCAGAACATGAAGGTCGATTTACGTTCTGTAAGAGATTTTGCCAAAACAATCAATCCTAATTTCACGACTCGTCTCACCGATCAACAACTTGCGCATGCCTGGCAGGCGGAATCCCTTCAATTCCTTTTGGAATTGAATCAGCAGATTTTTTTACCAAGTGGTGAATTTGTAGATTTTGATTACAGTAGTAATGGCATTGCACAGTGGAAAGTTGCGGAGGGATCGTGGAAGTCGAACCTTTACTTAGGTTCAGTGATTTGGGAATCTGAAGGGCAATGGATGATGCAAAGTGAGCGTACCAAAGCTAACGATGCGTCTGCAGATGGCCGATTCATGCTGCTTGATTCAAAAGCAATCGAAGGTAAAGCAAAAGCAGAATACAACGATTTAATGTCAAATCCAGCTTTCGCGACTTCTTCTTTGCCGCTTCCACATGAAATAAGATCTCTTATTTTAAAAACCCCAATTTCGGAAGAAGAGTATGTTCAATTATATAAGGCTTTGGTGTATCAGCATGAGAAACAGCACACAAAAGATTATGCTTTTGCGGAACTTTGGTATGGGGAAGATTTAAGAAACGATGTTGCACGAGATTTCAAACTGGTTGAAAGTATTCTGAAACCAGACTCATTTTTACGAGGTGGGGAGTGGCCACGAAATACTAGTTGGTCAGTAGATAATTTATTCCAAGCCGTTCCAATCAAAGAATTTTCAGGACCGTTGGTTGGAACAATAACTGTGATGGATCAATATTTTGCTTCCGGGAAACCAGAGGATGCCTATCTTGCTTTTTTATATCTCTTAAGAGATATGAATAGTTACCTGGTTCACCTGCAAAGGGCACCAAACCTTTCGGACATGATGAAAAGCTACTATCAGGCTGGAACATACTTTCTCAAGAGTTTGATCCGAACAAAGTGGTATCGGGCGATTGACACGGGTTCTGGTGTGATTGAGTGGTCAGACGTTTTGCAACGTCTTGAAAAAGAAGGTGGGGCTTGGGAAAAAGCAAAAAGTGCTCGTGACGTCCTTCAGGAAATTTATGAAATGCATTTCTGGTCCGATAGTGATCGGCAGTATTTTCTGACTCATCGCGGATCTCAACCAGATCCAGCGAACCGGTCTGAGCTGCGTGGAGGAAGATCAACCAGTAAGAGACAGCGGAAGCAAAATGAAAATCGTCAAACAGGAAAAATTGGCTTACAAACGTCTGAGAAGCAACTGATCACAAGACGCACTAGTTTTAGGTGGATTGCTGGAGGGATTGCTGGTGCGATTGGTGGCGGTTTCTTGCTTAAGAGGATTTTTGAGTTCTCACGTTTTAAGAGTGGTTATTTTTATGTTGTTTTTCAAGCCCATTCCACGGAAGAAGATCTGAATCAAATTCAACCTATTCTGAATGAAATTATAAAGCATACCCATCGAGATCAAAATCGAAACAACAACCCAGAATTATTTGTCATTCGAGAATATTTGCTGCCCGCACAGGATATTTATGCACAACTACCTCCATGGTTTTTGCGGCGGGTCTCGTGGCCCATCGAAGCTTTTACCAATCCGATTCACAAGCCAGTTTTGAAGGCAGCCTATGACCGAACGGTTCAGATGGAGAAAGAATTTTATGCTGCTGATGATTATGCGCCGAATGATGCCCGCTATAAAATAAGGTCACTATTATTTCAACGAAATCCAAATGAGAATAGATTTGCAAGTGCCCTGACGCTTTGGAATGGTAAAAACGGAGTCCGAGAAAGACGTACGGAGCTTGATTTTGAAACCTGGTACGACATAATTGCAGGTTGGCAGCTAAACCATAAAGCTGACAAAGCGCTTGTCGAAGGCAGAATGGATGACTTTTTCCGGGAGTATCAAGCGATAGAAAAATTGCTTTCAAGGACAAAGAGTTTACGCGACCAAATGGCTCGGCAACAAGCACTTGATATCTTAAGAGCCAATTCCAATGCTAATGTTGTTTACGTTGTTGGATTTAATCATCGAAGCAATCGGGATTTATTAATGGAGGGAATAGAAAAGGGCAACGTTTATGATTTGCAGTCGGATTTAACTCAACCCATTGATGCTGAGGAGACTCTCGGATCCCACTATAAGAATGGGATCCCAATGACGAAACAAGAAGAGCGTGATTTGCTCGCAAAATCTTTTTTATTAGGTGCCTTTTCTCGTTCTCAACCAAATGACTGGACATCTGCACGTCTCACCCAAGAAACTCAGAAAATATTCCGAACCATAGAGGAAAAAGGGCTTAGGCCTTCAGAGGTTCTGGAAAAATTGGGAGAAGCGTTAAGAAAACAAACGGCAAGTTCCCAACCTATTGCTTTTCAAAGGCGCGCGATTGTCAATTTGCTTCATCAGTTTGGCTGGATGTCTGATGACGTGTTTAACCAGTTATCTCGTTCCGAGTTGCGAGGCCAGGGACTTCAAGTTCCGGGCCGAGTGCCGAAAACTGATGTTTTCAATCGGGAAGTAAATTTGTCGGAACCGTCTGCTCTGAAGTCTGAACTGCGGGAATTAAACGTTAAGCATTTAACAGGAAAGTGGAAGAAACGATTTGAAACTGTTGCGCGAGTGATCTTAGCAGTTTTATTGCTGTCTAGTATAACGGGTACGCCCGGTTGCGGTACTCAGCTGATTGATGCCATTTGGGGAAATGCGCATGTAGCCGATTTAGAATCATTTCCAGAAGAGTTACTCCTTCAGTTAATGAATGAGAGCCAAGTTCCGTATCCGGAGTTTATAGAAACCGACCGAGACGCACCTGAATTTATTGGAATCATTCCCGAAGTACGTACGCGCTTTAAGACCGCGCTCGATCGCTTGAAAGTAGAAAGTCCTCGTTGGTATCAATATGTTCTTCAACATCTCCGTTTGATTAAGTTTTCTCTGGTGCCGAATTCCTTTTTTACCTTGTTTGGCGAACTGAATGTTGACCAACTCTATTTCTTATCACAGGATTTTCTTTCAGATCCAGATTCACTCAAAACCATTCTTGTTCATGAGTCGGGGCACGGCGATCCCGATCAGGCGGCTTGGGTTGAAGAACAAATGAGTCGGCTTGCATCAATATTAGGTTCTCAGATTTTAGAGAACCAGGCGGTGCGCCGCGCCTTAATGGAATTTCATTCAGATGTTCAAGAAGCAAGAGTTGCGTTTGACGTGGCTTTTCAACAATTCCGTGATTTAACACCAGAATCTAGAATGGCGATGGCAGTAATTGCGTATGAGGATACCATAGACCAAGCTTTTTTCGAATTGACTCGACTCGGGGAAGGTGCACATTATGATATTCGTCGTGTTCTTGGAGGAGGTTTTCAAAGCGGAGAAACTCAATTCATTGATTCGTTCACTCGTTTTAATGCAACTCATTCCCCTTTTCATATTTTCGGTTCTTCTCAATGGATTAGATTAAATTTAGCCTCTAAGTTGTTTCACATCAATACGCTCGAGCAAACTGCAGATGGAAACCGGATTCACACCAGACAGATCCCACTTC
>JACQQN010000103.1 GCA_016206995.1 Candidatus Omnitrophota bacterium
CTTGTGATGCTGACACCAACTTCAAAGCCTGCCTTGGATTTCAACACGGGCTCTGTCCACTTTGGCCGTGTTGGCGATAGTATCTCCATCGATTACTTAATCCCCGATAAGGATTATTCAAAAAAGCGTGTCACCACTGGCACATAATCGATTCCTTGTTCTGAATAAAATATAACTAATTCCTGATCAAAACATACCGGTTGTTACTATTATCTGACCATAAATTTGTGTATTTATTAAATTATTTTACCATGATTAATAAAAGTATTTTATAGAGCGGGTATACTTTTATTGGTGTACAAAACAAATCAGATAATCTTTCGACCAGATAAAAACTGGGGTTGGGAAGCTAATCAAATGGTAGGGACCATATGATGCGAATGCGACAAGCTTTCAAATTACTCGCATGGGCACTTTTTATATTAGTTTTTGTTTTAATTCCACGGGTCTTCGCGGATGATGTGGATACAGACCGCGATGGCTTGCCGGATGTTTGGGAACAGCAATATCCTAATTTAACCCACAACATTAATTCTGACGACGACCACGACGAACTCAATAACGGTCAGGAATTTCTTTATGGTACGAATCCTTTAGTACCAGAAACTAATCTTCTCAAGAACCCTTCATTTGAAGACAGTCTGACGCCTGATGGAAAGATTCCCTTTTGGGAAGGGAACTCGTCCACCATCACCCGTGAACGGGACATGACTGCCCCTGACGGTAATTTTTCAGTACAAATTGTTAATGATAGTTCCAACCAATATTATCTAAGCCAATCTTATAACTACCGTAGTACAGATCCGATTTATATCAGTTACTCTGGAAAACTTACTTCTGTATCTGCCGGAGCACTGACGACCTTAGATTTGATTGCGACGTATAGTGATGGCTCTGCGGCTAGTTTTATAAAACCAGACTTTTTTGGTCTCACAGAAGAAAATTTAGGAAATTGGGTAAAAAAAGAACTTGTATTTGCACCCGCGAAAGAAGTTTCAACACTGGTACCGGATTTACTTGATTATTTTTCCCCCGCGACTGTTCATTATGATGACATCAAACTATTTCGGTTGGCACCGCAACAAGAATGGCAATTTACGGGGCGTGATGCTTCTTTTGCTATTAGTTCATATGGATTTATTTCCTCGATCAAGAAAGCTGATGGGACTGAAGTTCCAATCAACGAACCAGTTCCATTAGTTGAAATTGTTACTCAAGACAACAGGACTTTAATCTCTCAGAAAATCGAATCGATTGGAAACAACAGATTTACAATTCATTTTGTTGAAAAAGATAAAACACAGCTGGAAAAAATTTCTTTGATTGTCAGTGTTGAAAGCAACAGCGGATACACAGTTTTTTCGTTGCAAAGCATCGCGAATTCCGACGAAATCCCCATCAAAAAATTGAAACTGTTAAACCTTGCTCCGCGACACATTCCCACAGCATATTATTACAAGGATTGGGCTATCGGAGCTGAACCCGGCGAAATTTTTGTGACAGCAATGCCGCTCACTTCAAACGTGGAGTGCAATTGGAACACCGGAAGGGTTATCTGCGAATCAGAGGCGCTCTTGGGGCTGGACAATGCACAAGCTGCGTTGTTGGTTACTCCAAAATCGGAATTTGAAAACACGATTGAACGAATCGCTCAAGAAACAATTGCACCTGATTTTTTCCTCTACGATGGGAAATTCCTACGCAAATCAGCGCAACTTAACGAAGGCTATCTTCTCACGCATCTGCAGAAAACAAATGATGCTCTACCTTCTTATTGTGCCGTTCCATATTCTCCTGACTCATGCCCGACACTTCAGTATGCGCAACTCGCGGGAATCAAACATATTGTAATGATCGATGCGCTCAAATTTGGCTCTTATGATCAACCACGCAATGGCTATACTTTGGATGAACTTGAACAACTTTCCCAACAGCTCAATGCACGAGGAATTTACTTTGGAATTCACACCTATCTCAATTATCTCAATTCCAGTAATACACTAGTTAATTTTAGTAGCCCGGCAAGCGAGTTTCCGCTAAATGAAACGATTTATACATTTCCAATAGGTACACTCGACTCAATTGACAATGCGACAGGCTGTCGAGCGAATTCGGTTTGTGTCAATCTCAGTGTTAACATGCCGCCGGGACAATCGCTAAATGATCACCGCTACTTCAGTTATTATTTTGGTCAAAGAGGTCCTCTCTCCGGAATTTATTTTGGAAAACATATCATCATTGACAACGAAATTTTTAAGTGTGATTCATTTGTTGGTAATACACTCGAAAATTGTGAGCGAGGACAATATACGACTCAAATTGGAGACCATGCGGTAGGGGAAACGGGCGCCAAGGTTTTGGTAGCTCCCAGTAAAGATGGTGGTACTTTTTTCATGAGTCCATTAACGGAAGCAGGAAAAAACGCACAAGAAATGGCCGCTCGCGGTCTTGTGGACACACTTCGGCGACTCAATGCCACCATGCTTTATGTGGATGGAATTCCTCTTTTAGAACACCCAGATACCAATGAAATGGGAATTTTGAATGAAGAAAAAGCCGTAAAACCTTACCTCGAAGCCATGGCTTCACTTCCATTCAAACCATTGATCCAAGGAATGGGTTCTGGAACACTTCACTGGTTTTATTCTCCCCGGTCAGCAACCGATGACGGCGCCATGTTACGCGAATGCATCCAAATTAAAGACTGCCAAGTTCGGGATGTTGCATCAGATAATCCTTATGATATTCAGAAACCCGAGTTTAGTTGGTGGAAACCCAAAGGTTCCTACCTTCACATGGGGTTCTCAGATTTGGATGCGACCAGCCTTGCCGACGTTCACTACCTCATGTCGAAAGCGCTTAGTTTTGAAACGTCAGCCAGCATCGAAACATGGGACAGCCTTTGGTATCAAAAAAATGCGTTCATTGACAACATTTTTTCAACGATTGGACAATACAACGAGATTATTCAAAACGAAGAACTGCTCGCCGCGGTTCCTGAGCCCATTAAAAACTATTTGAAAATTGCAGACAACGAAGCCGAATTGAATGTGATTGGAAACACGCGTCACTTCGTCAAAAAACACACCGAGCGAACTTATGTAGACCAATCACCCAAAGAGTTCAGCTTCACGAACCCGTTTGGGAACCAACCTGTTCGCTTCGAAATTAGGCCCCGCTTTGATTACTACGGGTTTGATGACACAAGGAATCAAACGATAACCAACTTTTCCAATGTGCAGGATATTCGAACATTTTCTGATATGGTTACATGTTCCATGCAAAATGGAATGGTTACGATTCAGAATGCAAGTTCGGCCGTTGGAGGTTGTGAAATAAAAGTCCCTATTTCTCGAATGAATTTGAGCCGCCAACGTGGATTAGGATTACGTTTTGATTCTGATACATCCAATGTCTTAATCATGGTTCGATTACAGGATCTTATGCTAAGGGATTTCAAGTACCTTGTTCCTCAGGCAGGAGAGCAAACTGTTATTTTTGGAGATCCCACCGTGGATGGAGCTGACTATGTAGATGGCGCGAAGGTGGATTGGGGAACGAATTGGTACGATTATCTTTGCAAATTACGAAGCTGGGAATTTGATTATCGAAACGTCAATCAAGCATCTCTATTCATCAATCATGTAA
>JACQQN010000098.1 GCA_016206995.1 Candidatus Omnitrophota bacterium
GCTTAAGAATGTAACGCGGGATTTTTTTGAAATTGAAATCCGTGGACCGCAAACCGAGATTTTGATTCGTAAACTCTCAACAAATACTCCAAAACATCCCTTTACTCATTTCAAAATTAATATCAAGGGTGCTGAACAAGAAAAGCGATTTTGGATTCTCGGAAAAACCTCTGATCGAGAAAAAATTATTGCATTGCTCACAAGCGAGGGGGAGAAACTAGGTGTTGTTTGGATCAATTCAGAAGTAAATGAAATTTTGCGTGTGGAGTCAGGAATTCCAAAATGTGGTGTGGATTTCAACGAAGAAACACTTTTACTTGAAACAAATCTTGCGGGCCGCACTGTGAGTTTCACAAAAGGTTGTTATCCTGGCCAAGAAATTGTCGCACGCATGGACAGCCGTAAAAAATCTGCTAAAAAATTAGTCTGGCTCCGTATGGTTGGTGAACAAATCCCGAAACCAGGCGACCCAGTTCAAAAAGATGGAAAACCAATCGGAAAAATAACGAGTGCTATTTACTCGCCCAAATTTTCATCCCCGCTTGCACTTGGTTACATAGCAAGCGACTTTCTTATTCCTAATGCGGAATTTGAAATCAAATCAGCAAATTGTTCTCTTCATGCCCAAGCTGTTCCTTTATCAGGTTAACTTAACTTCCTGACCGGCGCTCAAAAAGCGTGAGCTTGCCCCAACTTTCTAAAAGACGCCATTCCTTTCCCTGATTTATCTCTTGAAACTTTTCTTCAAATTCTTCATTCGACAACGGATAACTTTCTAAGCTTGGATGAACAAGAAGAAAACGCGCGCGCTCAGAACACTCTGGAAAAATTGAGAAATCGCCTTGGGGAATTAGGTGTGGAAACAAAGAGGACTGAACACAAAGCGGCTGTTTGTCCTTTAATGTTTCGCAAGCAATATGGACGGATACAGATTCTAAAGACGGTTTGTAAAAGGTAAATCTCGGCAACCCAACCAAGATCAAAACCAAAAGAAAAATACCCGGAATCAGCGCAGAATGGCTTTTTAATAACATTCGCAAACGTGACAATCCTTCAATAACGCCGACAAATGCAAGCGTCGCTGGAATCAAGCCGTAATGAATGCTCAAACCGCGGATTAGCGCGTGAGATGCCGACGTATTCAATAAAAGAGGCGGCACTACAAAAAGAAGTGTGGTTGGAGCCAAAAAAGGCAGAAACAAAAATTTAATTCCAAAATTAAGAAGCGGCCGATACGAAAGTGCTGCTAAAAAATCTTTGGGATGGGTCAATACGGAAATTGCAATTTCTAAAAAGCTTTTCCCCAAATGTCCCCAAGTGCCGAGATAACCATAATCAAACTTGCCCGCAAGCTGCATGAAAAATGGAAGAAAGACAGAAAACGCAAACGTGCCATAAATAACGCTTCCAATGAGAGCGGCTAAACCATATCTTCTTAAACCTCTTTTTAGTAAGAAATAAACGCCGATAGGGATAACATAAAGCGAATAATCCTCTTTAATTAATAAAATGAAAGTGAGCGAAATTAAAAATAATGCCCAACGTTTTCGGTAAGCAGAAAGAAAGAGTAAAAAGAAAAAAAGCGGTGCGAAAAAATCTGGGTGAAATTCATGAAGAAATGCTCCCCAAACGTAGCGGTTGAGCGCAAAAGCAAGTGCTGCAAATAATGCAAGGCTTTCTTCTTGCAGGCGTTCAAACGCAAACCGGTAAAACATGAGAAAAGCAAACGCAAAAGCAGCAGCTGTTCCTACAAAAAGGATTTCAGGGCCGCTATATAATTTATAAAAAGGCGAAAGGAGCGCCAGAAAAAATGATAAATGATCGGAAAAGTAAATTTGATTCCGAAGACTATCCACCATAAAGTGCCCATGAACTGTGTTCCAAAGCGCGCTGTGGAAAAGCCCAAGGTCGTGAGCATGAGTGTCGAAAGCGAGGTGTTGGGTCCATTTAGTAAAAAACATCCAAACAAAAAACCCAAGAGAAATTGGCAAAACCCATTGACGGGGCTGAAAAGTCCCCCTCACCTTTATCCTCTCCCCTATGGGGAGAGGGGAGGGTGAGGGGAGAAGAACTTTTAAAAAAAAGGTAACGAGTAGAACACGCAAGAGCGTGAGGCTTACTGTACTCAATCGAAAGCTTGATTCATCCGGAGCAAATAAATCAAGCGCAACAGAGAAAAGAAATGCAACGAAGGCAAGGCAAAGAAGAACAAGGAGTGCTCTTTTCAAGAAAAAATCCTATGGGGCAGACCCGTTAAAATTTTTAGGCGTGTGCCGTAGCGACGTCGCGAACTTCGTCTGTTAGTGCCGTACTCAAGTAACGCTCACCGGAACTTGGGATAATGACTACGATCAACTTACCTTTGTTCTCTGGGCGCTTTGCAACCTGAACCGCAGCTGAAACAGCCGCACCGGACGAAATACCAACCAAAAGCCCTTCTTCTTTTGCAAGGCGACGGGCCCATTCGAAAGATTCTTCATTTGAGACTTGAATAATTTCGTCGATGATTTTCGTATTCAAAATATCAGGAACAAATCCGGCGCCAATTCCTTGAATTTTATGTGGGCCTGGTTTTCCTCCTGAAAGAACGGGTGAATCTTTTGGTTCAACCGCAATCGCTTTAAAAGAAGGCTTTTTGGGCTTGATGACTTCAGAAACGCCTGTGATCGTCCCACCGGTTCCAATACCAGAAATTAAAATATCAACTTTGCCATCGGTATCGCGCCAAATTTCTTCAGCGGTCGTTCTGCGGTGAATGTCAACGTTTGCGGGATTTTTAAATTGCTGCGGCATAAATGAGTTTGGGGTTGATGCAACTAGTTCTTCTGCTCTTTTGATGGCGCCCTTCATTCCTTCTGAACCAGGTGTTAAAACGAGTTCCGAGCCTAAGAGCCGAAGAAGCATGCGGCGCTCGATACTCATGGTTTCGGGCATCGTCAAAATCAAGCGATAGCCTTTTGCAGCACAAACAAACGCGAGCGCTATCCCCGTGTTGCCGCTCGTTGGTTCAATAATCACAGAATCCTTTTTTAAAAGACCTTTCTTTTCGGCATCTTCAATCATATTCATGCCAATGCGGTCTTTTACACTGGAAAGTGGATTAAAAAATTCGAGTTTTGCAACCACCGTCGCAACACAACCTTTCGTAACGCGATTCAAGCGAACGAGCGGTGTATTTCCAATCGTTTTTGTGATATCTTCATAAATTTTCATGACAAACCCCCTTTTTCTAATTTTTTAATGATGACAAAAAATCCTAATTTGACACCCAATTTAATTTTGTTAACTCTTCACTCTGCTAATAAGTTCTTTGAGAATTTGCAAATGAGTGGCCATCACGGGTTTTTTGCGTGGATCGCGCAAAATAAAAGCCGGATGATACAGTACAAAGAATTGCGTTCCGGGATAATCAGGGTGCGTAAATGCCTTCCCCGCTTCTTTCTCCATTGAAAATTCACCCTTATTATGAACCAAGTGTTTGAGCGCTGTGCCCCCTAACAATACGATAACCTCTGGCGCGATCAGTGAAATCTGTTTTTTTAGAAATGGAAAACATTGATCGACCTCTTCCTGTTTCGGCGCCCGATTCTCTGGCGGCCTGCATTTTACCACATTGGCAATCAATGCGTCTCGGTTGCTGTCCATTCCAGCTTCCTGCATCATTTGATCAAGCAATTGACCTGCGCGGCCAACAAATGCTTTTGCTTGAATGTCTTCATTTTCGCCAGGCGCCTCGCCAACCATCAATACCTTTGCTTCCGGATTGCCGCGATCCACCACAATGTGTTTTCTGTTTTCCGACAAAGAACATTTGGTGCAATTGGACTCGGCAAGCAGCTTTTTAAACTCTGCGTAATTTTTGGCGTCCAAAATCTCGTTGGTTTTGGAATCAAAAAGGTCAAACTGCATTTAAGTACCAATAATTTTATTAGAACCTTGATTGCCGAAACTGAACCCGCGCATCTTGAGCGAGAGTTCCTGCGGTTTGTCACTTGCCCGGTACATTTCCACCTCGGAAATCAAACTTTGTTCCTTCAGGCTAATGAGTGATTGATTGAGTGTTTGCATGCCATCCGCAGTTCCATTTTGCATAATTGGAACAAGTTTATCGAAGCGCTGCTCCCGCACAGCATCTGCCACTGTCGCAGTCATCGTAAGCACTTCAAACGCAGGCACATAACCTTTCCCGTCTTGGCGTGGAACAAGTCGCTCTGAAACGATGACGTTCAAATGGTAAGATATATCCATTAAAACTCGCGTTCGCTCTTCCGTAGGAAAGAAACTGAGCAAACGTTCAAAAACATGCACGACGCTCCGTGCATGAAGTGTTGAAATTACAAGCCGCCCGATCTCGGCAGCTTGAAGCGCGCTTGCAAATGTTTCCGCATCTCGAATTTCCCCAATAAAAACAACGTCGGGTGCTTGGCGTGCCGCCGCTCTTAATGCACTCACAAAGCTCGGGGCGTCCTGGCCAATTTCCCGTTGGTTAATCAAAGACCGTTTCGGCACATGACTAAACTCTATTGGGTCTTCAATGGTAATGATGTGCTTCTCAAGATTTTCGTTGATCAAATTGATCATCGCATTCGCTGTCGTACTTTTACCAGATGAAGCAGCGCCAGAAATTACAACCAACCCACGCTCTGAAAGCGCCCATTTTTTCAATACGGGAGGAAGTCGAAGTTCTTCAAAAGAAGGAATTTCCTTCCAAGCAATTCGGATCACGCAGCTTAACTCACCTTGTTGATAAAAAATATTCGCGCGGAGACGACCATGCCCCTCAACCACAAAAGAAAGGTCCACGCTTCGTTCACGTTCTAAAACTTCAGCGTGGCTTGTGTGTCGCATCAAATGCTGAGCAATTGCATTCATATCATCAGCTGAAACTACTGCAATTCCATCAAGTGATTTCAGTTGATTAGAAGCTCGATAATAGGGTTTTGAGTCGGATTTGATATACAGGTCCGTTCCCTTTTGGGAAATGACGCGGTCAAGACACGATTTTAGGAAAGTGTTAACATCCATTTTTAACAAGGAAGTAAGTTAAAAACCCAGGAAAAACTTGTTTCAATATATCTAGTTTCCATCAAAATAGCAAGCAATTATTTTCATTTAAGTCCTTGACATTACAAAGAATACAGTTATACTTCTATAAAACATATAGGATTAGTAGGCATATGAAAATCACAAAAAAGGGCGAATACGCACTGAGATTGCTTCTTGTTCTTGCAACAAATTACGAACAAAAAAAGCCGCTTACACTTCATGAAATCGCTGAGGAGGAAAATTTGCCCATAAAATTCCTCGAGCAAATCATGATGCCTTTAAAAAGAGCTCGACTCGTCCGTAGTGAAAAAGGCAAGTATGGTGGTTATGCGCTTTCGCGGTCCCCAAGAGAAATCACGCTCGGAGAGGTGATTCGGGTGATCGACGGCCCACTTGCACCAATACTCACAGCTGCTGAAATCGAAAAACGAATTCGAAATAATGATCGACATGCAGGTCTTTACGCAGCCTTTCTTGATGTGCGGAATGCCATTGCAGAAATCTTGGACAAAAAGACATTGGCGGACGTTTTAGAAAAATCGCTTGAACTGGCATGGTCTGAACCCTCGAAACAAATGTACTACATCTAATTCTATGGAACTAAATAAAAAAGTAGAACATGAAATTCTAAACGCCGTGAAGAATGTTGATTTTGGATCTGTCGAAATCACGATTCACAATTCACGCGTTGTGCAAATCGAGCGAAAAACGAAAGTTCGATTTGACTCAAAATCTGAAACCAGATAACTGGAAAAGTCATGAAGTTATTAACAAAACAAAAGGCACCTACCGGACAACCGGAAGTTCCAATGAATCAAAGAAGGAGTATGAGTCATGAGGAAATTCTGGTTGTTCATTGTAGGAATTTTCACGGTGGTGGCGCTTGGGGCGCCTTCCCTTCCGGCACAAACGGAGGCTTTAGCCGTGAAAAATAAAACGCTCGACGAACGCTTGGTGGAACTCGAGCAAGAAATCCGGATTCTCAAGCGATTAAGAGAGCTCGACCAAGAAACCGCCGATAAAAAAGTGAAGGAAACTCCGATCGTCAGCGCAAACGAGAAGGACGGGTTTTCAATTAAATCGCCCGACAAGCAATTCCAGCTCAAACTCAAGGGTTACGCGCAAGCAGATGCGCGTTTCTTCAAGCTTGGAAGCTCCGGACTTGCGACGGATCAATTTTTACTCCGCCGTGTCCGGCCGTATTTGGAAGGGACACTTTCCAATTACGTTGATTTTAGATTGATGCCTGATTTTGGCGGCGGAACCGCTGCACTTCAGGATGCTTATATTGATTTGAAATATAGCCCTGAACTTAAACTGCGAGCCGGAAAATTCAAAGCACCTGTCGGTTTGGAGCGCCTGCAGTCGGCCACGGATCTTCGCTTTGTCGAACGTGCGTATCCGACCAGTTTGGCTCCGAACCGCGATGTGGGCGCCCAGCTTTTCGGTGATTTATGGAACGGTTCTGTTAGTTACGCCGCCGGCATCTTTAATGGGGTCATCGATGGCGGTTCAAGCGACGGAGATTCAAACGACGGAAAAGACTTTGCAGGACGTATTTTTGTGAAGCCGTTTAAGAATACAGATTTGTACAACCTTCAAGAATTAGGACTTGGCGCTGCGGGAACGTACGGCCGGCAATCTGGAACGGTTGCTTCGCCCAACCTTCCTTCCTTCAAATCGGACGGTCAGCAAACGTTCTTCAGTTATCGCTCGACCGGCGCGGTTGCAACCACAACCATTGCGGACGGCATTCGGACCCGGTTTTCGCCGCAGGCAACTTTCTACTCAGGCCCTTTCGGATTTTTGGGTGAATATGTTCTTTCGTCTCAGCAAGTCCAGCGAGCGAATGCTTCAACGAAAGCTGAAAACCGCGCTTGGCAAGCAGCCATCTCTTATGTGCTGACGGGAGAAAAAGCGTCGTATAAAGGCGTTTCGCCCAAAAAGCCATTCGACTTATCAAAGAATCAGTGGGGTGCGTTTGAATTAAAAGCGCGCTACGGCGAACTTCAGGTGGACGAAAAACTGTTTCCGACTTTCGCGGATCCTGCAAAGTCGTACCA
>JACQQN010000013.1 GCA_016206995.1 Candidatus Omnitrophota bacterium
CAAGAGGAGATGATGGCACTTGCTCAAATGGTGCGGGAGAAAAGCTTCCGGAAAAAGGAAATTATTTATTTGGCAGGCCAGCCCGGAGATCACGTTTACTTACTGAAAAAAGGAATCGTTAAAATATCAAAACCAACCAGCAGCGGCCGGGAAATCACGTTGGCCCTTTTAAAGCCTGGTGATATTTTCGGCGAACTCGAAGCCGTTGAAGGAACAGGATCGCGCGACGAACAAGCACAAGCGCATAGTGACGTTTTTATTTGTGTTTTAAACAGGAACGATTTAATGAACATGATGAAGTCAAAACCGAATATTGGAATTCAATTGAGCAAGTTGATCGGTTTTAGGCGCCGCGTCATTGAGAATCGATTGGAAAATTTGATTTTCAAAAGTATTCCCGAAAGGCTTACTGCACTTTTTAGCGAACTACTAGGCCAGTTCGCAGAAGAGACAACGGATGGTATGAAAATCAACATTCCTCTGACTCATGAAGATTTGGCGAGTTTGATTGGGGCGACACGAGCAACCGTCACAGAGGTTCTTAACGAATTTAAAAACCAAAGCAGCATCATAATCAAAGGTAAGTTCATCACGATTAAAAGCCCCGAAATTTTAAAAGCAGTTCCTCAAAGTTAAGTTATCTGTTAATCATTTCTCTCCTTTTTGTCGTCCAGCATACAGTCTTTTCTGCCGTTATGCCGTATCCTTTCTGTAGAAAGGAAAAATAACATGAGCGTTCTTGAATTGTTCACTCACGCCGGTTGCGTTTCTCAAAGAGAAGGTCCTACCCTGATTCGCCAAGTTCTTAAACGTTACCCGCATATTTTGTTTCGACAAGTGGATTTACTTCGTGATCGTGAACGTGCGAACTCGCTCGGGGTCAAAATGTCGCCCACCTTAGTCCTTGATGACAAAATTATTTCCGTTGGTATTCCTGATGTAAAAAAGCTGGTGGCACTCCTGAGAGTCAAAAAGAAGAAAATTCAATCGGGCAAAAACGGTCTGCAATTTTCCATACTCTTGTTTGCTGTTTTATTTCCTGGAACCCATGCTTTTTCATCAACTACATTTGATCACAATTATCCCGAATGGAGTAAGCTGCTCAGCCGATACACTCAACATGGCTTCGTGGATTATGTTTCAATTAAAAAATCACCCGATCTCTTGAACGATTATTTCAAATCGATCGAGACGATCTCTCAAGCTGAATTCCGACAGTGGTCAAAGCAAGAAAAGATCGCTTTTTGGATTAATGCATATAATGTTGCCACGATCAGGTTGATTACTGAGTATTATCCACTGCATAAGAAGGCTTTTTGGAAAGCATTTGCTTTTCCATCCAACAGCATTCAACAGATTCCAAATGTCTGGGATCGGCCCGCGCTTGAAATTTTTGGTGAAACGGTAAGTTTAAATCACATTGAGAATGAAATTCTTCGCAAGGAATTCAAAGAACCAAGAATCCACTTTGCCTTAGTCTGCGCATCGTTGAGTTGTCCTGTTCTGCGAAACGAACCTTACCGTGCGGATAAACTTGACCGTCAATTGAATGATCAAGTTTCAGTGTTTCTGACCAACCCAAAAAAGTTCCGCTATAATCCGGATGCCGACACACTTTATCTCTCGCCAATTTTCAAGTGGTTCAAGAAGGACTTTGAAACTGTTGGAGGAATTATCTCATTTTCAAAGGCTCATTTGCCGAAAACTATAAGTAATGACATTTCTGAGGAAACCAAAATTGAGTGGCTCGATTACGATTGGAGTCTCAATGAAAAAGGTTAAGATATCAGTTTGTTATTGTGACATTCCATTGGAAAAGCTCATAGCGCTTGCGCACAAACGTTTTGTGGAAGGTGAAAGCACGCAGAGTCTGATGGAGCAATTAGACTCTGAGAAAGACCGGGAATATTTAGCGACCATTGCGCTTTTTGACGTGAAAGAGGAAGCTTTGTGCAACATGGTGGAAGCCGATCCCGATCGGTTACGCCATTTTCTGGATTGCCGTCGGCACACGGAAGTGATTCTTCAAAGTCATGGGCTGGTGATCAAGGAGCATTGAAACCAATGAATCAAAAAGTGAAATTCCTTATTTTCATTTGCGTGATTGTAATCGCAGCTTTTCTTGTGAAAGCAACGCCGTTTGCTCATTATTTTTCAAAGGAGCATATCATTACCTTTCTTCAAGCGATTCGCGGAGAATGGTGGGGTCCGGTCGTTTTTATCATGATCTATGGGATTGGCTGCGTGTTTGCTTTGCCGGGTTCTGTTTTAACGCTTGCCGGAGGTGCGGTTTTTGGTATCTGGCGGGGAACACTTTACAATGCAATCGCCGCCAATTTCGGTGCATCGCTTGCGTTCTTTGTGGCTCGGTTCATGGGACGTGATTTTGTGAAGGGTTTCATGAAATCCGGAAAAATGGCCAAGTTTGATGAGCAAATCGGAAAGTCCGGCTTTAAAACTATTTTCCGACTTCGCTTAATTCCGATTGTTCCTTTCAATGGCCTTAACTTCGGCTCAGGTTTGTCCTCGATTCGTTTCCGCGATTATTTATTTGCTTCTCTTTTGGGAATGCTTCCGGGAACTTTCATTTACACTTACTTTGCGGATGCGCTTGTGAAAGGTGTCCAGGGAGCGAGCCAAAAAGCATTCCTTAATTTAACAGCTGCGTGCGCTCTTCTCATTTTCATTTCGTTTTTGCCGTCGATCTATCAAAAAGTGAAAGGAAATCGCAATGAAAAAATTTGATCTGGTCGTGATTGGTGGCGGTGTCGGGGGACTTGTGACGGCAAGCGGGGCTGCTCAATTTGGCGCAAAAGTGGCGCTCGTGGAAAAGGAATCGCTCGGTGGCGATTGTCTTCATTGGGGCTGCGTTCCCACAAAACGCTTGGTTCAATCTGCGAAAGTCGTATCTCTCTTCAAACGCTCTGAAGAATTTGGAATCGAGAAAAACACTTATCACGTAAACTTCAAGAAGGTAATGGAGGGGATGCGTGCGGTACAGGCCAATATTGGGAAAAATGACGATCCCGAACGATTTCGGAAAATGGGCGTCGAAATTTTCTTTGGGGAAGGGAAGTTCGTTGACCCCCACCGTTTTGAGGTGAACGGTGAAATCCTCTATGGCCGAAA
>JACQQN010000097.1 GCA_016206995.1 Candidatus Omnitrophota bacterium
TGATTCTCATATTATTTCACCATCCAGGTCGTATTTCCGTAAATTAAATCTTTCAAGGTACCTTTGCCTTTTTGTTTGATAACTTCTTTGACTTGATTGTCCAACATTTCTTCATAGGGTGGTTTCTCAATAGCACGAAATACGCCAAAAGGTACTGGCATCTGAGGATAAATCATTTGGGTTAAAAAATAGGCATAATTGGGTTCTGGATCATTTTCCACATGAGTTAAAAGTTCTTTAGCATCCATCTTTGCTAAATCAACCACTTCTGGCTGAAGGTTGCGAATGTGAATGGCCTTATCCTTGTTCTTACCAAAGATAAGTGGTTTTCCATTTTCAAGATAAATCATCCGATCTTCTCGAGTTTCGCGACCCGTGACTGGAACAAATGTTTTGTCATTGAAAATAATACAGTTTTGATAAATTTCGATAAAGGAAACGCCTCGATGTTGCATCGCTCGCTGAAAAATATAACCCATGTGAACAGGGTCCGAATCAAGCGTGCGCGCCACAAAAGTTGCTTCGGAAGCAATCGCGATACAAAGCGCATTAACCGGATGATCGATGGATCCGTATGGAGACGACTTGGTCACCTGCCCTACTTCTGACGTTGGCGAGTATTGGCCTTTGGTTAAACCATAAATACGGTTGTTGACGAAAAGTATATTCACACCGACATTTCGCCGCATGCAATGAATCAAATGGTTTCCGCCGATGCTGAGCCCGTCACCGTCTCCCGTCACCACCCAAATAGAAAGATCTGGATTGATACAACGAAGACCAGTCGCAACCGTTGGTGCACGGCCATGAATGGTGTGGAATCCATAGGTATTCATATAATAAGGAAACCGGCTTGAACAGCCAATGCCGGAAATGAAAACATATTTCTCGCGCGGCAAATCAAATTTTGAAAGCGTTCTTTGCATGGTTGCAAGAATGGAATAATCACCACATCCCGGGCACCAACGAACCTCCTGGCCTGAAACAAAATTTTCTTTCGTGTATGGTAATTTTGTTGGCGATTCTGCAAGACTCATAAAAGCTCTTTCACTTTGCTTTTAATTTCAACGGCATGAAATGGCTGACCTTGAACTTTATGAAAACCTATTGCTTGAATCTTTGGAAATCGAAATCGAAGCAACATCAACAAATGGCCCATATTGAGTTCTGGAATTAAAACTTTCTCAAATCGACCCAATATTTCCCCTAAATTTCGAGGAAATGGGTTGATGTAACTTAAATGCAGGTGCGTTATTTTTACACCTTCTGATTCTAGTTCAACAATCGCTTGATAAATTGCGCCATAAGTCCCTCCCCAACTCACCACAACCAATTTCCCTGATTTGGGACCGCGCATAGCTGCTTCTGGGATATCATTTGCAATTCTTGCTACTTTTTCTGCGCGAAGTTGAATCATTTTTTGATTGTTTTCGGGATCGTAACTTACGTGACCGGTCAGATCTGCTTTGGCAAGACCCCCGATTCGGTGTTCAAGTCCTGGCGTCCCCGGAATCGCCCACGGACGAGCAAGTGTCTTGGGATCACGCACATAAGGAAGGAATGTTTCTTTCCCTGCCTTAGGGTGAACAATTTCAATTTTGGGAAGCGCATCCAAGTTGGGAAGCTTCCATGGTTCTGCAGCTTCCGCCAAATAACCTTCAGATAAAATCACAACGGGCACCATATATTTTACCGCAATCCGAATTGCTTCAACGGCTATATCAAAACAATCGGATGGTGTTTTTGGTGCAAGCACTGCAACCGGAGAATCACCATTCCTTCCAAACATCGCCTGTAAAAGGTCTCCCTGTTCTGTCTTGGTTGGCATACCGGTACTTGGGCCTGCGCGCTGGACGTCAATCACTACCAGCGGAAGCTCTGTCATCACTGCGAGATTGAGTGCTTCCGATTTTAAACAAAGACCAGGGCCACTCGTTCCTGTAACGCCTAACGCTCCGCCGAATGAAGCCCCAATAGCTGCACCGATGGCTGCGATTTCATCTTCTGCTTGAAAAGTTTTAACGCCAAAGTTTTTCTGCTTCGCAAGCTCATGAAGAATTGAACTTGCCGGCGTAATTGGATACGAACAATACAGAAGTGTTTTTCCAGCTAAGTGAGCAGCCGCCACCAAACCAATAGCAAGCGCTTCATTCCCTGTTATTTTTCGATAGGTTCCGGCCTCGAGCTTCGCTTGTTTAACTTGATATTGGGTAGGAAGAGTTTCTGCAATATCTGCAAAATTGTAACCCGCCTTGAGCGCTGCGATGTTTGCATTTGCATATTGAGGTTTCTTGGCGAATTTTTGTTCGATCCACTTAACGGTATGATCAAGATTCCGGTCGTAAAGCCAAAACATCATTCCAAGTGCAAAGAAATTTTTGCACCGCTCAACTTCCGTTCCTTTTAACGGATGGTCTTTCAAAGCATTTCGTGTTAAATCGGAAAGCGGGACTTTGAGAAGTTGAAAGTCTTTTAACGTTTGATCTTCAAGGGGGTTGGTTGGCCAATTTGCTTTTTTGAGACCTGCTTCATTAAAAGCGCTTTCGTTTGCAATAATTAAACCATTCTTTTTCACTTTTGGCAAATTAACGCGAAGAGCAGCTGGATTCATCGCAATAAGTACATCAGACAAATCACCAGGTGTGAAAATAATGGAATCTGAAAATTGGATCTGAAAACTACTAACACCTGGAAGCGTTCCGGCAGGCGCTCGAATTTCTGCCGGGTAATCAGGAAAGGTTGCAAAATCGTTACCCATGACTGCGGTGGTATCGGTAAACTGATCTCCGGCAAGCTGCATCCCATCACCAGAATCGCCAGCAAAGCGAACGGTAATTGCGGGTAATTGCTTTTTCTGTTTTGCAACAGGCATTGATCAACCCCCCTCTGGCGTTTCCATGACTTGATTCGGCTTGGGAGGAAGATTATATATTTCGGTAGGATAGAATTCGGCGAGAAAACGGATGAGTGTGCGCACGGAAAGAACGTTTTCCAATTCTCCTTTTTCATTCAAGAGCGGAATGTAATAAAGCCGGCGCTCGCCCATTAAATCAATAGCGGCGCCCACGGGATCTGTCATTTTGAGTGCGGCCCAGTTTTTTGTCATGAATTCACTAACAGGTCGATCCCAACTTACCACCTGGCCAAGAATTTTTGTGACGACATCATCTTCCGTAAAAACTCCAACAGCTTTTTTGTTTTTGGAAAGAACGACGTAACCTGACCGATTTTTCTGCATTAATTCAACAGCAGCCTTAATGGAAGTTTCGGGCGGAGCTTGTACCAGCTTTGGATTAACAATCTGGTAAATTTTCTTTTCTTTTAACAACTCCTCAACAGATCTTTCAGGCATTTTTACTTCCTTTGTTCTTCGATTTCCAACGCAATTTTAATTAACTTAAGATATCGTTAATTTCATTGTATCACTTGAATCAAGGGGTAACACATTCTTGGTAGGATACACTCCAAAAACGTCATTTGGTTAGATTGTACCTTTTTAACACCTTATTTCAAAGCTTATCTTTAACCAAATTTGGGCTTAAAAATCAATCTGGACTAAACTAGTCTGATTAAGTATACTTTAAATAAAGAAAGGAAGTGCGTTAATGCGCTTTACAACCAAGACGGAATATGGACTTTTCTGCTTGATTTTCATGGCGAAAAACCATGCAGACGTCAACCCAATCACGGTCAAAGACATCGCAAAAGATGAGCATTATTCTCTTGCTTACGCCGAGAAAATTTTGCAAACACTCCGACTTGCTAACATTGTGACTTCCTTTCATGGGAATCAAGGGGGCTATATTCTTGCGCGGCATCCCTCGGAAATCACATTAAAGGAAATTGTAGAAGCGCTCGAAGAACAAACTTTTGATGTTTTCTGCGAGCCTGATATTCGAAAAGATATCGTATGCAACCACTTTCCCTCTTGTGGCGTACGTCCCATTTGGGAAAGAACCAAAGAATTGATCAATAATTACTACCAGTCAATTACGCTTGAGATGATTGCAAAAAACGAAATCAAACCAGCGGAATCTTTGAAAATAAATGGGCGTTGATTTTTTTAGATTAGAAACTGGACTGATTTAGTCTGGTTTCAAAGGAAAATAAGATGGACACAAAAACAATTCATGATTTAGTGGGTCAGGAATACAAATACGGGTTCAAAACGGAAATTGAATCTGGAAAAACAATCAAAGGCCTAACCGAAGAAACCATCCGTGCAATTTCTGCCTATAAAAAAGAACCTGAATTCATGCTTGAATTCCGCTTGAATGCATTCCGGCAATGGAAAAAAATGGCAGAGCCGGAATGGGCAAACGTTCATTACCCAAAAATTGACTATCAAGAGATTATTTATTACGCAGAGCCCAAACAAGCAAAAGAAAAACCAAAAAGTTTGGATGAAATAGATCCTGAGCTTCGGAAAACTTTTGAAAAACTTGGGATTCCTTTGATGGAACAAAAACGCCTTACGGGCGTCGCGGTGGATGCAATTTTCGATAGCATTTCGGTTGCGACAACATTTAAAGAAAAACTGCTTGAGGCTGGTGTCATTTTCTGCCCTTTTTCTGAGGCGGTTGAAAAATATCCTGAGCTGGTTAAGAAATATATTGGCTCTGTTGTTCCGTATACCGATAATTTTTATGCCACTTTGAATTCTGCGGTGTTCACGGACGGTTCTTTTGTTTACATTCCTAAAAATACAAAGTGCCCAATGGAGCTTTCAAGTTACTTCCGAATCAATACCGAAGGTTCAGGCCAATTTGAACGAACACTCATTATTTGCGAAGAAAATAGTTACGTCAGTTACCTTGAAGGTTGCACAGCGCCTAAATTTGATACGAACCAACTTCATGCAGCAGTTGTGGAACTGGTTGCACTCGATAATGCAGAAATCAAATATTCCACAGTCCAAAATTGGTACGCGGGTGATCCGCAAACAGGAAAAGGCGGAATTTACAATTTTGTGACAAAGCGAGGGAAATGCCTTGGCGCGAACTCCAAAATTTCATGGACGCAGATTGAAACCGGATCCGCCATTACATGGAAATACCCAAGCTGCATTTTGATGGGTGATAACTCAATTGGTGAATTTTATTCCGTTGCCGTTACCAATGGTTACCAACAAGCAGATACGGGAACTAAAATGATACACCTTGGGAAGAATACAAAAAGCACCATCATTTCTAAAGGAATTTCTGTGGGGCATTCAAGCAACACCTATCGAGGGCTCGTCCAAATCGGAAAAGGAGCAACTGACGCAAGAAACTTCACCCAGTGCGATTCCCTGCTGATCGGATCGCACTCAAGCGCAAACACATTTCCTTATCACGATATTCAAAACCAATCAGCACAAGTTGAACACGAGGCGTCCACTTCAAAAATTAGCGACGACCAACTTTTTTATTTTCAACAGCGCGGCATTGGAACTGAGGACGCCATGGCTTCTATTATTAATGGTTTCTGTAAAGACGTCTTCCGCGAGCTTCCCGGTGAATTTGCCGTCGAAGCAACCCAGTTGTTAGGATTGAAACTCGAAGGAACGGTCGGGTAAGAAATAACATTTGTCATCCTGAGGAGTGAAACGACGAAGGATCTAGATTCTTCGCTACGCTCAGAATGACACACAGTACAAGAA
>JACQQN010000108.1 GCA_016206995.1 Candidatus Omnitrophota bacterium
CAGATTGCACAACAACCGGAAGCAGGGAGCATCCTTTCTTACCCTTGGAATTTCCTTTTTCCATTATTCATATACCTGGCGGCTTTGGTAATTCCGAAGGGAAAAGTGCCAGGCACCGAAAAACTTGCCCCTCACCCTACCCTCTCCCCCTCGGGGGGAGAGGAAAAAGGTGAGGAGGTTTTGTTGCACGTACCATGGGCGGTTCGGGTGTCAAACGTTCTCCGCCAAATTCGTGAGACGAAAGACGAAGCAACCCGATTTCAACTAATCCGCGCAAACCTCGCCGACATTCGTGAGTGGCTTTACCCGATTTTTGGAGTCACTTATGATACCCGACCAAACGCTCCTTTTTCATCCTATACATATTCTTCCCAATATCGAGACGGAATTGCAGAAGTTGCGCTCGAGGCATTAGACGAGCAAAGCGTCCTCTTCAGCACCAACGATTTTCATGACTCCTTTCGAAAAGCAATGGGTGATATCGGCACCGCCCTTCCAGTTCCTTTTCCCTCAGAAAAAGCGTTCTTGTTGGGACAAAAGTCTTACGACCAAATCTTGGCGTTTATTCAAAAAATGTTTAAAAAACGGCAGAATACAAAAACCCGAATTTGGGAAGACGACGAAATTGATTTTCTAAGTGCATTCATTCCAAAACTTCCGGAACCCGTGCTCCTGCACGAATTTCCAAAGCCTTCGTCTTGGGAATTTCCATTTTTGCTTCCTTATCGTGATAGCTTTACGTTTAATTCGAGTGGTGCGTTCCAAAGAAAACTCATCCAATTGCTCTATTCTCATGAAATACGTACCAACACAATAGCAAGCAAGCGTGCCAGGCAATTGCGTTTTGACAACGGAGGAAATGTCTGGTTGGCACCTCGGCGGTTTTCCTTATCGAAAAATGATAAAAGAGCGTTGTCAGGATTTACTCTGGAAAATGTTGCAAAACTCGTCACACTTAAAAATCCCGAGAGAGAATTAAGCCCAGAAACCCGCGCGCTTGTTGATTGGATTGAAAATCCGGAAACAGTTGAAATTACACACCGTTCCGAATTACGTGTAAATAAAGCAGTTGCGCCCGACTTTCAATGGCTTGATTTAGAAAATCTTGTGCCGAACTCGCTACGTTCTTTGGGCACCTTTGAACAACCAGAAGATGCGCTGATGGCTGAGTTTCGGAAGGGAGATGGTTTTGAACGGCTCAAGAGTGGTGGTGCTTCCGACGACTTAGGAAGGTATAAACAATTCCCAACAATGAGAGAAGGAAAAGAGTTATCAAAATTTCCATCTCACACTTCTCCTTTCTTATCTTGGCTGTCGTTTATAGGTGCGGGTGGCGTTGCCCATGATGTTTCTTTTTATATCGTTCAAAAAGATATACGACCAGGACCGTGGCGACAATTAAAAGGCTTCCGATCAGTCCGTCTAGCATTGGCATTTTTCAATCTCCTTTTTCCATGGGCGAAGAAAACCAACCCAACAGGAATAATATCACAAGGGTCAAAAATAAGCCAATTCGAATCCACAATGGAAATGAGGCAAAAAAGCTTGATGCAAACATTGCCCCAAACAGGATTTTGGAATAATCCATTATGGTTTGACCAACCACTTTCCGTCGATCCGGCTCAAACATATTTAAAAGGTCTCATAGACATTGCTTATTCTCCAATTTTGACACCTTATATTATCACTTATATATTTTTAAGTCAATATATATTTCGTGAAAGACGAAGTAGATCAGAATTGCGCACGGAAAATCTGGAAAATGTTCCACAGGTGATTCGTCAAATGAAGAAAGCAACGCGACTCCGCGATCTTGTCTTTTTGATTCGCGAAGCGCGTGAAGCGGAAATCGATACGAACCGTGTTGTTAAAACACTTGAACAAATCAAAAGAATTGGCCGGATCAGGTTCATTTGGAAGCAAATTGCACAACAACCGGAAGCAGGGAGCATCCTTTCTTACCCTTGGAATTTCCTTTTTCCATTATTCATATACCTGGCGGCTTTGGTAATTCCGATTGGTGGAGCGGGTTTGACTTTTATGGTTGGACATCCTGTATTAGCGGTTATCCAAATCCCGATTTTTGGTTTTTCGGTTTTCATAACTTACAAACGGCTTCGTGATTTCTCAAGAGGGTACCAATTGTGGCAGTTAAGACTTGGTCGGTTGATTCAAACGCTCAATCGAGAAATAGAAATTACAAATCAAGACAAGGCAACCGGAAAAAAAGGTGCTATCTCGAGCACTGAAGTGCGCGGGGGATTGAAAACAAATTCCGAAATTGCTCAGGCAATCTTAGGAAAAATTAGGCAAGCTCCTCCGCACGCCAAAATTATTTTTTCCATGCTTCCCGCAGGTGAAACTGAAAGTTATTTTGACGTGGGGTATGAGGGCGAGAAGGTTTATAGAAAGAATAAAAAGGGGGAAGAAATCATTGATCATCACAGTCTTTTGTTAGATGAAGAGGAAACCATTTTTGGTGACCAAGCCATTCGTGGGGATGTCCGCTTGGCAGAGAGCGGTGAGCTCCAGATCGAACTCAAAATTCCAATGCTTGATAGTAACCACTACCAGGATCATCGGTACAGAATCGGCTCCCTTTTTGAGGGGTCCGCTGTTTTTTTGGCAATCAATGATTTAATTATTTCCGCGTACCAGTTGGTTGCGGGAGAGTTCAGTCCTGAAGCTAAGTTTTCCATGAATGAATCGGAAAACCCAAACGTTAAGCGCTTTCATCCCAAGCTTTTTTCCAGCCAAACACTTGGCGATGTTGCAGCACTTCCTTTGCTCAATGCAAACCACACGCCTGATCCGACCGTGACGTATACGTTTGTTTCTCGTTCAGAATTGCGC
>JACQQN010000109.1 GCA_016206995.1 Candidatus Omnitrophota bacterium
GAGAGGATTAAAGGTGAGGGGTTTAATGGTTAACGGCTTTTTTGGGAATGACTTTAAACGCTTCAACCATCAAAAGAAATGCGAGTAGAAAAAGAAAAATTGCGACAATGGCAATCGGATCTGCCACAAATACACCTTGAGTCATAAATCCTCGCCAAATAGGTTTCATCATCAAAAGAAGTGACCAAAGCGTCATGGTAAGCATAAACACCATTGGGATTGCACTGATCCACCAAGGCTTTCCAGATTTTTTTAGCCACACTGAGATAATCATCAGTGTTAACGCAGCGAGAAGTTGATTTGAAGTTCCAAAAATAGTCCAAAAGACTTTCCATGCTGGCACCAATTGACCAGTAGCATCTTTTGTTTGAAGACTCACGCAAACAAGTGGGATCAAAAGACTGACGAGAGTTGCCAACATGCGCCCCCAGAAATTTCGACAACCTGTAAGTTCTTGAAAAATATAACGTGCAAGACGCGTTGCGACGTCAAGTGTATCGTAAATAAACGTCGTAAAAGCAAGTAATACAAACGCACGCGCAAATTCTCTGGGAATGCCAACGTTACCCACAAAACGGCTCAAGCCTTCTGCGTAAATTCGGTCAGGAGATGCTCCTGTCAGAGAATCTCCCTTTACAAGAATCATGACCGTAGAAAGTGCAATGAGCGCGACAAGCCCTTCAAGCAACATGCCCCCGTACCCTACAAGCCGGCAATCGGCTTCTTTCGCAATTTGTTTTGAGGTCGTTCCGGAACACACAATCCCATGAAATCCGGAGCAAGCGCCACAAGCAACCGTCACAAAAAGTAATGGGAAAAGCGGCAGCCCTTTTGCACTGGTAAATCCTAGAAACGCTGGATACGTTGCTTTTTCTCCGCCCAAGAAAAGACCGATCACACCAAATGCAAGTGTCACATAAAGAAAAAAGCCACCAAGATAGCCGCGTGGCTGAAGTAAAATCCAGACTGGGATAATCGAAGCAATCAAACAATACGAAAGGAGAACTAAATTCCAAATTTGCTGTGGTGTAAAGAACGAAGATGCAGGAATCAAAATCGGAAATTTTTGTCCAACCCATATCGATAAACAAACGAGCGGTAAGAAAATAATAGTTGCGAGGCCAAGCGGCATTTTAAATTTGTAAAGCGAAATCCCCATCAGGATACCGAGAAGTAAATAAAGAAGTGACGAAGTTGCTACCCCGCCTCCCAACTCAGGCTGCACAAAAGACCCTGATGTAAGGTCCGTAAAAGCTGTAATCACGTAAATCAGGGAGAGCCATACAAAAATGAGGAAAAAAAGATGCCCTCTTGGGCCCAGATATTCTTTCACAATTTCAACAATGGAAGTCGCTCGATGCCGGACGGAACCAATTAAGCTTGAGAAATCATGGACGGCTCCAAAAAAAATAGCGCCGCCCACAATCCAAAGGAGAACAGGCAACCAGCCGAACCAAAGTGCTGCTAGGATTGGGCCAACAATGGGCCCGGCAGCAGCAATGGCGGAAAAATGTTGGCCTAAAAGAAAGTTTGGTTTTGTGGGAACAAAGTCGATCCCGTCGTTTACTTCACAGGCAGGCGTTTTTCGGTTCGGATTAAGTCCAAAACGTTTACCAAGAAAACGGCCATAGGAAAAATAGGCAACCAAAAAAAGCAAAACAACGCCGAGAGCAATTGGGAAAAGACTCATTTAATGCCCGATTTGTAGAGGCACAACGTTACAGCCTATTTACTTCTCAACAGCTGGTTTTGGATCCCGCAAAACAAGAATCAAAAGGAAAATTCCAACAGCAACAGATCCCCAAAAAGCGATGGGTGAATTTTCAAATTTTACAACAAGCGGAATCGCAAGCAACGCCACCATATTCATCACTTTGATTAAAGGGTTAAGTGCAGGTCCTGCCGTATCTTTGAGAGGGTCCCCAACCGTATCGCCTGTGACAGCAGCTTTGTGAGCGTCAGACCCTTTCCCGCCGTAATTACCATCTTCAATAAACTTTTTTGCATTATCCCAAGCACCACCTGCATTTGCCATAAAAACAGCGAGCAGTTGCCCCGACAAAATCATGCCGGCTAAGAATCCGCCAAGCGCTTCTTTTTTGAGAAGAAACCCAACCAAAAGCGGCATCAAAATTGCAAGAAGCCCTGGGCGAATCAATTCTTTTTGCGCGGCCGCGGTACAAATGGAAACAACTTTTGCGTAATCAGGTAGTTTCCTCCCTTCCCAAATGTCTTTATCTTGCAGTTGTAAACGAACTTCTTTCACGATTAAGAATGCGGCACGGCCAACTGCTTTTACCGTAAGCGAGCTAAACAAAAATGGAATTGCTCCACCAATCAGAAGCCCGACAAAAACATTGTGATCAGAAACTGAAAGAGAAGCGGCAATCTGTGAAAAAGTTAATTTTGTGATCGTGCTGATATCAGTAATGTAAGCATTAAACAATGAAATAGCAGCAACGACCGCAGACCCAATCGCAATACCCTTTGTAATCGCTTTAGTCGTATTACCCACTGCATCAAGGTCAGCCAAAATCTGCCGCGCATCTTTTGGAAGGTGCGCCATTTCTCCAATTCCATTAGCATTGTCAGCTACAGGACCAAACACATCCATAGAAATATTATTACCGGTGAGTGTCAACATTCCAATGCCGCACATGGAAACACCGTAAGCAATAAACGTTGGATTGGTCCCTTGAAAAATAAAAGCCGATGCTAAAATTGCAAGCGCAATCACGATAATCGCCCAAACAGTACTCTCGAGCCCAACCGCAAAACCTGTGATGATATTGGTTGCGTGACCTGTTTGGCATGATTCTGCAACTGATTGTACCGGCGGCTTATTTGTATCCGTGAAGTACTCTGTCAATCGGTTGATCGTAACCGCTAAAATGATTCCAATCAATGTTGCCCAAACAGGGCGCAGATCCAACCCCATAATCCCAAAACTGAGCCAATAAGGAAGTGTGACGCTATTTGTAAAACGTAAATAAAAGAATCCCACCAACATAAACCCAACAATGGAAATGAACGCGGAAAGAATAAAACCAACATTAATTGCCTTCATGGCATCGCGTACTGCTTCTTTGGTTCGGACTGCATAGGTTCCAATAATAGAACTAATAACACCAATCGCGCGAACGAGAAGTGGAAAAATGACGCCTTTATGTCCATAAGAAGCCCATCCTAAAATCATAGCGGACACAATCGTGACTTCATAAGACTCAAAAATATCCGCAGCCATTCCAGCGCAGTCACCGACATTATCGCCAACGTTATCAGCAATCGTTGCTGCATTTCGCGGATCATCTTCCGGAATATTTTTCTCAATTTTACCGACCAAATCTGCGCCGACATCTGCTGCTTTTGTAAAAATTCCGCCGCCGACCCGCATGAAGAGTGCGAGAAGCGTACCCCCAAAGCCAAATCCAAGAAGCACTTCGTAGGCTTTCTCACCATAAACCATAAAAATAAGCGTCCCACCAAACAGACCTAGGCCGTCTGTTAACATTCCTGTGATGGTTCCGGTTCGATAAGCAATCTTGAGTGCTTGACTGAAACTCCCTCTGTTGGCTGCAGCTGCTACGCGAACATTCCCGCGAACGGCAAGGTTCATCCCTGCAAAACCGACCGTCGCTGAGAAGATTGACCCCATTAAAAATGCGCAAGCGCGACCAATGGCAATATGTTTCTCGCCTGC
>JACQQN010000104.1 GCA_016206995.1 Candidatus Omnitrophota bacterium
ATGGAAAATAAAAAGAAAAATTGTTCCTCCGAATATAAATATCACCGGGCAATTTACCAAGAAAGGGAATCTTGCTTGCTGCCGGAAGCAAAACACCGACCAAAATCAACATGACTCCAAGCCCAATTAAAAGTTTAGGAAGAGATCCCATCACGACCAAAGTTCCTCCTGCCGTTTTGGAGGAACAACACCAAAATATTCATAAGCAAGTTTCGTCAGAACACGGCCCGAAGACGTTCGCTTTAAAAATCCCTTTTGAATGAGGTAGGGCTCGTAAATTTCTTCGATTGTCTCCGCTTCTTCTCCAACTGCAACCGATATGGTATTGATGCCGACAGGACCTCCATCAAATTCTTGAAGAAGACACTTCAAAATCCGCTTGTCCATTTGATCAAGCCCCTCTCCATCGACATCGAGCATTCGGAGTGCATCCAGCGCCACTTTTTGTGTAATCGCGCCGTTTGCTTTTACCTCGGCGAAATCGCGGACGCGCCTCAGCAAGCGGTTTCCAATGCGGGGCGTTCCGCGGGAACGCTTCGCAATTTCCCACGTACCGCCTTCGTCAATCTGTGTATTCAAAATACGAGCAGAGCGGCGGATGATTTTGGTAAGATCGTTTGCCTCGTAAAAATTAAGCCTTTCGACAATTCCAAACCGTGACCGAAGCGGAGAGGTCAAAAGCCCGCTTCGCGTCGTGGCACCAATCAATGTAAATTTAGGAACGTTAATACGAACCGACCTGGCGTTGGGCCCTTTATCAATCATGATATCCAAGAAAAAGTCTTCCATGGCGGGGTAAAGATATTCCTCAACGACGTGCGCCAAACGATGAATTTCATCGATGAAAAGCACATCTCGTTCTTGTAAATTAGTAAGAAGTCCCGCTAAATCGCCCGCTCGCTCAAGTGTAGGACCTGATGTTGTTTTGATGTTGGCATTCATAGCCCGCGCAATAATATGGGCAAGTGTTGTTTTACCAAGACCTGGAGGGCCAAAAAGCAAGATGTGGTCGAGCGGTTCCTCGCGTTTGAGTGCTGCTTCAATATAAATGGATAGGTTCTGTTTTAATTTTTCCTGCCCGACAAATTCATCAAATGTGGTAGGCCGAAGAGAAATATCAAACTCAACATCTTCTTCGTTGGGCACCTGTGAAATCACTCGTTCCTCTTCAGACATAAAGGATACCTGTTTCCGTTCCCCGTTTTATTTTCAAATTACTCACTGGTTTTCGACGTGCAAGCCGTTCGACAAGCCGTCGGATTTCTTTTCGATCTGATGTCTTGAGTTTCTCAAATTCCGTTGCGATACGGTAAAGATCACGACGCAACACTTTAGTAACGCGAATCACTTTTGCAGGTGCAACGATTGGTGCCTCCTGCGCGGGGATCGCGATTTCTAAAGTTACATGCGAGTCCTTCGGAATCGCCTCACTTGCTGTAAAAAGTACACCGCCTGCTGAAAGATCATGCAAATTTGTAATTCCAGTTTCACGACTTCCCAGAACAGTATACCTCAAAAGAAACGGAACGCGAACTCGTTTAAATCGCCTTCGATTGGAAGAAAGCCAAAACCGCTTGAACAAACGAAAAAAAGCGCGGCTTACTTTTAAGTACCAAGTCATACATATTTAAGCGAATGACGAATCAGCTCCTCAACATCCATTTTGTCGTGGTGGTCACGAAGTGACAAGACTTTTTGAATGGCAGCTTTCGCATCTTGTTTCTTATACCCAAGCGAAACCAAGGCCTGAAGAGAATCCTCCATCAAGGTCTCATTGACGGTTGGTTGTTTGGAAGTTCGGTGGCACTCTTCGTCCAAAATAATTTTTTCGCGGAGCTCGACAATAATACGTTCTGCTGTCTTTCGGCCAATTCCAGAAATGGCGGACAAAACAGGAACTGCTCCATCAACAATGGCTTGTTTTAATTGGGGAATACCAATCCCTGAAAGAACGGTCATGGCCATCTTAGGCCCGACACCTGAAACTCCAATCAACAAGCGAAATAGCTCTCGCTCTTCCGCTGTTAAAAATCCGTAGAGCTGTTGAAGGTCATCTCGAACCACAAAGTGCGTGAGTAATTTTATCTTACTCCCCGCCTCGCTCAGGCGATGGTAGGTTGAAAGTGGAATGGTAAGTTGATAACCCACTCCGTGTGCATCGATCGTCACAGAAGCGGGTGACTTTTCCGAAAGTGTTCCCGAAATATAATTGTACACGTCATGACCTCAGACTTTTTCTCTGTTATCAATTAACGGCTATTCCCGTTTTTTTTGAATTCCAACGGCTGGTATGAAAGTGACAGATCGCAATCGCAAGCGCGTCAGCCGAATCAGGTTGAGGAAGCTCTTTCAAACGAAGTAACTGCTTCACCATAAACTGAACTTGTGACTTATGGGCACGCCCGTTCCCACAAATAGCTTCCTTCACCCGTGCCGGCGGGTATTCTTCCATGGGAATTCCAAGTTCCATCGCTGCCAGCATGGCAACCGCCCGCGCTTCACCAATTTTAACAGCTGCATTGAAATCTTTGCTATAAAAAACGTTTTCAATCGCAACAACGCTTGGCCGGTAAATGGTAAGCGTTTCTTTTAAGTTGCCATAAATACCACGAAGCCGTTCAGGCAGCGGCTTCTTCACAGGTTCCCGAATAGTTTCGGCATGGATCAGCACAAATTGTCCGTTCTTCCCTTGCTCGAGAATACCAATTCCGGTGCAAATCGTGCCGGGGTCAATTCCTGCAACGCGCATGGCGCTCATTTCATTTTCTGGATGGGCTTGCAACATTGGGTAGCGATAATTTAGAAATTTTTTGGCTGATGCGCTCTATTAACCGATGGATATCAGAACTAGATGATTTTTCTGGCCAAAGTTCACTCTGCGACGGCAAGAGTCCTTTATGATGAGAATCTTCTTTAGCGGGAGAATTTCTTTCAAGCAAATCAACAAATGTTTGAAATATAGGTTGGTAATTCTGAAGAATCTGAACGGTGGTTAAATCATTTTTCTTTTCTGCTTCGCGCAATAAATCGCCAAGCTCTTTCTGCCATTTTCTTACACGTTCAGCAAATGTGCTTTGATTCACGTTCGTTTCTCTTGGCAGGTGTTTTGCGATAGACACCTACTGTTGCAATTCTTTCAAAACATCGTGAGGGAAATCACAGTTTGTATAAACATTCTGCACATCGTCATGATCATCCAAAGCTTCAATTAAAGCTGCAATCTGGCGGGCTTGGTCACTTGAAACTGGAGCTAGATTTTTTGGAAGCATCTGAAGCGTTGCAAGTTCATATTTTACTTTAGCATCGTCCAACGCCTTCTTTACCGTCTCAAAATTATGTGGGTCAGTGATGATTTCATATTTCTCGCCTGTATTTGATAAGTCTTCGGCGCCCGCATTCAAAACGATTTCCATCAACTGATCTTCTTTAATGATATTAACATCAATCGCGATCAATCCCTTCTTCTCAAAAAGCCAAGCCACCGACCCGGCTCCTGCCATATTGCCGTTCCTCTTTGAAAAAACACTTCGGATTTCAGAAGAGGTTCTATTTTTGTTATCGCTCAAACATTGGACATAAACAGCCGCGCCGCCGGGGCCATACCCTTCATAAAAAATTTCCTCATAGCTCACGCCTTCCAGTCCCCCGGATCCTTTTTTAACAGCGCGGTCGATATTGTCAGCGGGCATATTTGCGGTTTTAGCACTCTCAATCGCTGTTCGGAGGCGTGGATTGGTATTGGGGTCTCCGCCGCCCATTTTTGCAGCCACGGTGATTTCGCGAATAATCTTCGTAAAAACTTTGCCGCGTTTCGCATCCACAGCTGCTTTTTTATGTTTGATACTAGCCCACTTTGAATGTCCGCTCATCGTATAATTTCCTTGGTTACTAACAGGGCATCCCGCGTTGCCGACACATCATGCACTCGAAGCACATGAACTCCACGCTCCGCAAGAAGTGCTGCCATTGTAGTTGAAGCAAATATTCTTTCTTCCGGTTGTTTGGCCGTTATCTTTCCTAAAAATGATTTTCTTGAAGCGCCAACAATTACTGGCCGGCCAAATACCAAAAACTCTGGTATCCGCCGGATGATTTCAAAATTTTGCTCCGCGGTTTTTGAAAATCCGAGGCCGGGGTCAATCGCGATTTGTTCTTCTGAAATGCCAGCCGCGAGGGCGAGCCTAATGCTTTCCTCAAGCTCCCTTAAAACATCTGAAACCAAATCATGATAATCAGTCATTTGCTGCATGGTCTCAGGTGTCCCGCGACGGTGCATTACAACAACGCCTGCCTTGTAACTTTGAATGACGTTTGCCATTTCCGGATCAGCTTTGAGCCCGCTCACATCATTGATGATCGCCACCCCTTTTTTCAAGCCGAGCTCTGCCACTTTTGCTTTTGTAGTATCAAGTGAAATTGGAATTTTGACTTCTTTTAAAATCAAGTCAAGCGCGGGCATGAGTCTTTTACATTCTTCTTCTGCAGAAACTGGGATGGCCCCAGGCCGCGTTGATTCAGCGCCTACGTCAATGATATCGGCACCTTCTTTTTCAAGTTCGAGCGCGCGGAGAAGTGCCTTTTCGGAATCCAAAAACTGACCGCCATCGGAAAATGAGTCGGGGGTTAGATTCAAGATTCCCATGATGAGTGGGGTAGACGCAGCGTTTGAAAAATCAAAAGTTTTTTTCCGAACTTTCCAGAAAATGGTGGCTGACATTCTTAAACAGCGGGCACAGGTAATGGTTGAACCAGGCCGATAATTTGACGGACTTCTATTTGGTCCATTACTTCTTTTTCAAGTAATTTTTCCGATAACTTTTTTAATTTATCGAGGTTCTCGTTTAAAATTTTCTTTGCACGTTCATAACATTCCGTCACAATCCGTTGTACCTCTTGATCAATTGTAACTGCGGTGCTTTCAGAATAATCTTTTTCACGAAGAAGATCCCGGCCGAGAAAAACTTCCCGATCCTTCTTGCCAAAAGTCAAATTACCGAGCTTTTTACTCATTCCATATTCACAAACCATTCTTTGAGCATAATTCGTTGCCACTTCAAGATCGTTGTGTGCTCCAGTCGTAATCTCATGGAAGACAAGCTCTTCAGCAACGCGTCCGCCAAACAAAACGGTAATCTTATCTAGCAATTCTTTTTCCGTAACAAGATAGCGGTCTTCAAGCGGCAGATGAAGCGTGTAGCCAAGTGCGGCATGTCCACGAGGAATAATGGATACTTTATGAAGTTGGTCTGTGCTTCCCATGACCAGCAACGTGAGAATGGCGTGTCCAGATTCGTGCACGGCAACCACTTCTTTTTCTTTCTTGGAAATCAAACGGGACTTCCGTTCAGGCCCTGCCATCACGCGTTCAATGGATTCTTCAAGTTCCGGTTGAGTGACCGCTTCTTTATTACGCCGGGCAGCGAGCAAAGCCGCTTCATTCACCAAATTAGCAAGATCAGCGCCAGAAAAACCTGGAGTTTGTTTTGCTAACTTATTCAAATCAACGTCAGGCACTAGTTTTACATTTCGAACATGGACTTTCAAAATTTCTTCGCGGCCCCTGATGTCCGGCCGATCAATCACGATGGTTCGGTCAAATCGACCGGGACGAAGAAGCGCTGGGTCAAGCACATCAGGGCGATTCGTTGCACCGATCAGGATCACGCCTGCTTCTGTATCAAACCCATCCATTTCTACAAGTAATGCATTCAAAGTTTGTTCTCGTTCGTCATGCCCGCCGCCAATTCCTGCAAAACGCTGCCGCCCAACGGCGTCAATTTCATCGATAAAAATAATGGAACCACGCCCGCTCACCTTTGCTGCGCGCTTTCCCTGTTCAAAAAGGTCACGTACCCGTGCGGCACCAACTCCGACAAACATTTCTACAAAGTCAGAACCACTGATGGTATAAAATGGGACATCTGCTTCACCAGCAACCGCTTTCGCGAGAAGTGTTTTTCCAGTTCCGGGAGGGCCCATAAGCAACACGCCTTTTGGAATACGACCACCCAACTTTTGAAACCTTTTAGGGTCCTTTAGAAATTCAATGATCTCGGTAAGTTCTTCTTTTGCTTCGTCAACGCCCGCAACATCTTTAAAAGTAATTTTCTTAGCTTGCCCGGCAAGTTTTGCACGGGATTTTCCAAACGAAAAAATCTTACCGCCGCCTTGTTGAACACCCCGATAAACAAAGAACCAAAAAAATCCAATTAAAAGAAGGACTGGAAGCACCGAATAAACTATATTTTTCCAAAAGGTTTGTTCTTGTGCCACCCGGAAATCCGAAACATTTTTTCGAAGAAGCGGGATCAACTCAAGGTCGTTAATGGGGATTGTCACTTGAAAAAAAGAGCCATTCTTCAATTTCCCGTGGATAATATTATCAATCAACTCAACGGACTGAACCTCGCCCGTTGAAGCATTATTCATCACCAATTGATAAAATTCGCTGTATGAAATCTGTTTCAGTTCCAACTTTGGGATAATAAACTGAAGCGCAATAAAGAAAATAAGTGGGATCAAGAAGAAAATTGCCATTCTTCTTCTGTCATCATCCGGCTTCTTAGGAGGACCTCCTGGCTTTCTTTTTTGGTATTGAGCGCGAAACTCGGGATTTTCTCCTTTATTAAAATCTAATTTTTCTTCCTG
>JACQQN010000105.1 GCA_016206995.1 Candidatus Omnitrophota bacterium
AACATACCTGAAAACACTAATTGGTGGAAAGGCCAAATAAGATACCAATACGCCAGACCTAGTAAGCCGACCGGATCATACATAGCTGTTTGTGTGATACAACACCCGTTTTGTGTTGCGCTTACTTCAAAATCTAACCAAGCCCGTCCGGGCAACTTCATCTCGGCAACGAGGCGAAGCGATTGATTCGGCACGTATTGTTCCACTCTCCAGCAGTCGACGACATCGCCAATATCTAGCTTTTCAGGATCTTTTCGCCCTCGTTTCATTCCGACGCCGCCTATTAAGAGATCGAGAAACCCTCTAAACTTCCACAGCCAATCGACAAAATACCATCCGTTTTTCCCGCCAATCCGTTGAATGACGGCAAATGCTTTTCCACACAAAACCGGCACTTCGCAACGGCGGGTGTCAATCAACCGGTTTCCGAATCGGACGCCGCCCCAATTTTGTTTTGTTCCGAGCGATGCGGCATCCGACCAACGCGTGGCGGCAAATTCCGACTCTTCATTTTTAAAAGCCCGCCGAATGGCTTCTTGAATTGGCATTGGTCTGACCGAAAACACCTGAGAAGCGTTGTTATTATGAACGGTTGTTTCGTGGCGGATGCTTTCAATCAATTTTCTTCCAACGCGTGCGTAAATCGGTGTGATAAGTCCCAACCACAAACTCGAAAGCCTGGGCGACAAAACCGGTACGGGAATAATGAGGCGCTTCAAGCCTCGTTGACGGCCGTATTCCTTCATCAGATCCAGATAAGACACTTTATCAGGCCCGCCGATTTCAAAAATCTCACTTTTGGACATGGGTATTTGCAATGCTTCAATAAGATATTCAATCACGTCTTCGATGGCGATTGGCTGGGCAAGGACATTCACCCATTTGGGAGTCGTCATGATTGGCAACCGTTCCATGAGAGACCGGATCATTTCAAAAGAAAGGCTCCCCGAGCCAATAATGATGGACGCTTGAAATTCAACAACAACAATTCCGGACTCGCGGAGAACATCGCCTACTTGCTGGCGGCTTTTGAGGTGCGGAGACAACCTTTGTCCGCGGCCGATGCCGCCGAGATAGATGATTTTCTTAATTCCCGCTTTTCTTGCAGCCAATGCGAAATTAGACGCCGAGCGCTTTTCTTCTTCTTCAAATACTCCCTTCGTTCCCATGGAATGAACAAGATAATAAGCAATCTCCACGCCAACCATCGCTTTTTCTAGAGAGTTTTCGTCCAAAAGGTCTCCCTGAAAAAGCTCGGTTGATGAAACAATTTTATTTTTTAAGTATTCAGGATGGCGGGCCAAACAACGTACAACATAATGATGTGATTCCAATTTTTTAAGAAGCCGTCCGCCGACATAACCCGTGGCGCCGGTCAGTAAAATAGTCATATTAGATTTTTGTGCTGTCATAGGCCCAATGGAGGAGGGCCTGACGCTGACGTTTTCTGCAATTCCAGTCGCCGGAAACGCAATTTTTCCGAAGCTGAGCAATATGGCGTCTGATGGCAAGCCATCTTTTGATCTGGCGGTTATCCTCTTCGGGAATTCTCCGGCCCATGTAATAACGGCAGTACCACTGAAACCAGCCCCGGGGATCGTCGGCATGAATCCATCCTTTTTTTCTCCAAACTGACAAAGGTTGGCTGGCGTTGATGCCAAAGAAATTGAGCTTCGGGTCGTGCTTTTCGGGGCAGAGCTTCGCTTCCTTAAACCAATCGCCGGGAAATTCTTTCTTACAATCTGTCATGTATTTTCCGCCGAAGATCCCCATCCTAAGCATCTTTTTGGGAGTGAGTTCCGGTTTAAATCGCGAGTCAAAATTCTTTCCGACCGGCTCTGTTAGTTTATAGCGGTAGTTCTTCTGCATCTTATCGTTGACCACAACTGATTTTCGAATTGGTTTCATCGTTTGAGCCACCAAATAGCAGTAAAAATGAATCCGTTCTTTGACGGAGACCTTAGATCTCTGGCTCCAACAATCATTAAAACAAAAACCCCACCGAATGTAAACGATGAGGTTTGTGTTTTAATGGCTCCCGGGCCAGGGCTCGAACCTTTTGTTATCTCGCCATCTGCATATTATATGACATCCACCCTCTCACACTCACGGCGTACCATTTTCGATCGTGCAAATTCAACTCATCTGGCTTTGCGGCCGCCGCGGGTGACTTTGCACATGGGCTCATGCGCGATCAAATTAGCAGCCAGAGCACAGGAACGGTCAATCAGCGCACGCGCGCTGGCGGAATCGTGGTACGGCTTGCAACAGATTTTACCGGAGATTTATTTTCTCGAGATCCAATATGGAGATTGTTTGAATGCGATAATCCAGATCATAATTTTCTTTACCCGGATAAACGACATATAGTTTCTCCAATTTCAAATCACGAACTGCGATGCGCATGGAGGGCATCAAACTTGGTCGATCGCTTAGCTTTACTTCAAAACCGATTTTCTTCCCATTCTTAAGAAAAAGAAGATCTAACTCCGCACGGTTGTGAGTCGCCCAAAAATAGGCGTCATCCGGCTGAAATTTCTTAAATAATTCCTCGATCACATACCCCTCCCATGAAACGCCTCTTTTTGGATGATCTCGGAATTCCTCTTTGCTTCGGATACCTAGTAGTAAATGCAAAAGCCCGGAATCGCGCACATAAATTTTCGGGGCTTTCACCTGTCTTTTGCCAAGATTTTCATGCCAAGGCTGAAGCTCACGCACCATCAAAAGATGGTCAAGGTAATCCAAATATTTTCTCACCGTCGGCTGACTTACTCCGAGCGAAGCCGCGGGATCAGCCGCATTCCAAACTTGCGCGTGACTGTGAGCCAACATTGCCCAAAAACGGCGCAACATCGGAGCGGGAACATTGACGCCCATTTGCGGAACATCACGCTCAAGAAAGGTTTGAATAAATTGTTTGCGCCAGACAAAGCTGCTCTCATCCGAACGAGCAAGAAATGATTGCGGGAAACCGCCTCGGAACCAGTGGGTCTTAAGTTTTTTGTCGGATATTTCCTCCAGCGAAAAGCCGCTCATGTGAATCATTTCAACCCTTCCGGCGAGCGACTCAGAAGATTGTTTTAGAAGAGCGGGGCTTGCGCTGCCCAAAATCAAAAATTTTGCGGGCAATGGTTTACGGTCAGATAGCACGCGGAGCAACGGAAAAAGCTCGGGCTTCCTTTGAATCTCATCAATGACCACTAGCCCCTTGAGTGCCGAAAGTTCGGCCTTGGGATCTTCAAGCCGCAGCAAATCATCCGGATCTTCTAAATCAAAATAATTCTTTTCCTCGGAGGATAAAAACTCGCGGGCCAGAGTCGTTTTCCCACATTGGCGGGGGCCGACCAGAACGACAACCCGGCTGCGACGGGTTGCTTTTTGAATTTGATGCAACAAATCCGGACGTTTAATCATGTTAAAAGTATACCATGAAAATTGAAATTGTCTATTTCAATTTTCATGGTGATGTTCACCCCTTCTTTTCGCCTCTGGTAAGCCAGAAGCGAAGGTAAGATTTTCCTCCTTATATTTCAATGTCATTTTTGCCTCCCTGCGCTTCGCTCCGGGGACTGCATATTATACGACATACACCCTCAAAACCTCCGTGCTTTCTTCCGCTCCGGAAATTTGCCGGAATTCAGACTGGCAGGCGCGCGAGGCCTCTCGCAAGAAGTTTTAAAAAAATTTAATGCGAACTACGGCTGAATTTGAATGAATGAGCTGATTCGCTCGTAGGCGTCTTGCCTGACATCAGGAATGAACATGGCCATTGTAGATGCTCCCGTGCCCTCCATAATCCAGGTAGGACCTTTTGCATGAGGATCCTCAAAATACGTTTTGATGTTCCGCTTCACTTGCCGCCCCTGTTTGAACTTGGCAATATGTTCGGAAACTTCGTGAGTGAGTTTTTCTTTCTCAGGGCTAAAGAAAAGCACGTAATAGGCATAGTAAAGATCTTTTTGCTGTTTGTCCGTTCTCTCACGTTCAGAAAAGGTCAGCAATTTGTGAAAAGTAAAAATGGAAGGCTTCGGAATTTTAATACTCCTTCCCTCTACGTCGATTTCGATTGGTGATTCAAGCAGAATCTCAAAGTCCTTGATTTCATTGATCTTAATTTCCCGCCCAACTAGTTTTTCTTTTATTGTTTTAGAAGTTTGGAGCGCAGTAATGAATTCCACATCTGCCTTTAAGCCTCCCTTTCCGACGCTTACAATGGGAATAAACGGAACGGATCGATCCATTGAAATATGATGTTCGCCATACTCTTTCTTTCTGACACAGTCTGCTATGGTTTCTGTATTATGTTTGGGCGCTTCTTTAAAGCCGAAGTCAATATCAACTGTGGTAAGAGGTTCGTGTTGAATTCCCTTCCAAAGATATCGCGCGTAAAGATATGGAACCCATCCGCCCACAAGAACCAGGTATGGCAGAAAATCGTGAAGATCATCAAAAACTTTGAGTAAAAGTTGGAGCTCTTTAGGTTTCTCAGGCAAGCTGCTTCCCTTTTTCTTTGAGAATTCGCAGAAGGTATTCGGCATGCTCCCTGCCGCGTTCCGGAAAATGGTAAAGATCTAGGTAAAGCTGTAAATGAGACACCACGGGATACCCTTTAATTTTTTGCAAACCAAAAAAAGAAGACTTCTTATAATAAGGTTCTATCAAACAAACGTTTCCGCCTTTCTTCAATTCTTTTAGGTCAAGCGTTTGTCTCAATTCCAGGGATATTCTCTTAAAATCTTTGGAGTCAAGATAAAGGTAAATCGTGGAGGTTCGAACAAAGTTGGTCATTAGGTTAGCGCCTGTGTGCAGCGTCAGTGCATATGCTTTTTCTTTTGTGTAACGATTGAAAAATTGCTTGATCTTTGGGAGAAGGTTTGTATCGGACGCATAATAAAAGTGAGTTTTGTTAAGGGTAAAATCATAATCACGAATCCATTCCTGAATCAGCTCTTCCCGATTACGCAAAACAGCAAAGGCCCCGCGGCCCCTCGCTTCTCCTTTGAGATAACCCTTCTCCCTCAGAAGAGCGAGTACTCTAGCCGCCCAGCCCCTGCCTATTCCCAGTTCTTTTTCAAAATCCCTCACTACCCATTCTCGAGTGGGAAACCGCAGCATTTCTCGCAGAGCCAAGCTTGCTTTGTCACTAAAGATAGGTTTCACTGAAGCCCCTTAATGTCCGTTATTATTAATGTCCTTTATATAACGGACATTTTATTCGAACGGACGATAAAAGCAACATTTATTTAACATCAGCTTTTTCGGTTGGTGGTAGCGATTTTATAGAACGATCAAAGGAAGGTTTGAATTCAAATCTCATAGCTTGTCGAGATGCTTTTTAGCCGCATCAGGACTTGGAAAAGTCTTCCCTTCTTCCGATGCCAATTTTTCAATCTTTTTCCATTCTTTCGGGCTGTAGGGGGAACGGGTGGTAACTTCGCAAGGCACAAGAATAATGCCATGTTTCGTCACGGTAAAAGCAACTGAGGAACCAACTTGCAAATGAAGAATCTTTCTCACGCGGTTAGGGATCGTTACTTGCCCTTTAGATGTCATTTTGGTTATTTCAATGATGGTCATGGGTTTTCTAGCTCCTTTGTACACAATCGTAGACAGACATCGAGTCCGTCGCGATTAATACTGGCGCATAAAGCGCCTGCATTACTTCCTTACTTTCCTACTGAAAGGATACCTTTCGGAACACTGAAAGTCAAGAGCCAGGAACAGCTCATAAATTCAGATCTCCAGCTTCATTTCCATGCACCGTTTTATTCTAGTACGTGATTTTAAACGAGAGCTGGTCCCAAAAGCGGAGCAAGACCTGGCACTCTTTCAGTGACACGCTTTTTTGAATCGAAACTTTGCTTTTACCGAGGCGCTTCATGAGGTGGTTTGAAATGGAAAGTTCGTTAAAGCCCCGCTTCGCCACATCTTGAATGCTGGTTCCATATTTCACACGGTCAAGGCGCGCCCAATGGATGGCCGCAAAACACATGGGGCACGGTTCTGTGGTGGAATAAATCACGCAACCTGATAAATCAAAACTTTTTAATTTTTGGGCTGCTTTCCGAATGGCGTTCATTTCCGCGTGCGCGCTGGGGTCGCGGTCTTTCAGAACGGAATTATGCGTCACGGCGAGCACTTTTCCATTTTTCACGAGGCACGCGCCAAAAGGCCCACCCCAAAGTTTGCGGGCACCTTCTTTTGCTTTGTAAATCGCAAGGTGCATGAATTTTCTGTCTTTTGCGCGCTTCATTTCATTAACGGTTTCGGTACTAGGTTGCTTTCCATTCTCGCTTTTTATTTATTTTTTCAGCTTGAACGGGAAAATCATCGATGTTTGGCGGCGGTATTCGCGGTACGAGTCACCCAAGTGTTCCGCGATGTTCCGTTCTTCAAAATAAATTCCAATGAAGATGTAAAGGGTCATAGCGACCGAAAACAATAAATGTCCGGAGGTCATGACCGGCGTAAACCAAAATGCAATGAGAAACCCCAGCATCAGCGGATTACGAACCAATTTGTAAACTCCGGCAACCTTAAATTGGACCGGCGTGTACGGCTTCCCTTGCGCATAAAGAAAAACCTGCCGCAAACCAAAAAGATCAAAATGGTTAATCAAGAAAGATGAAATCAGTACCAAGCCCCAGCCAATCCAAAAGAAAACCCACATCAACGATCCCAGAAACCCGCCTTCAAAATTCCAAATCATAGATGGCATGGGCTCCCACAGCCAGTAAAGCAAAATAAGCGTGACGCACGCAGCAAACACATACGTGCTGCGCTCAATGGCATGCGGCACCAATTTCGTCCACCATCGCTTAAAGGTGGGGCGCGCCATCACACTGTGTTGGATCCCGAAAAGAGCAACTAATAGAAAATTGAGAAGCACACTGCCGCCCGACGCCGGGTATCCCAAATCAACGGATTTTGCGACAATCACATTACCGACAAAACCAATTAAATAGAGAAACGTCAGAAAAAATGCCAGATACCCCACAACACCATAAAGAAACACAACTGTTTTTTTCATAGTTAAACCTCCGATTGATTATTTCGATATATGATGGCTCTTATCCGTTCACCGCTACCGGCATCAAGGAAGACCATTTCTTCCCGATCGCATCGAGTCCGGCACTTGCTAAATCTTCTGGCTTCATCACAATGTGAAACTGAACGTCCGCATTGAAAAGCAAAAACCAGGGTTCTGCAAGGCTTGGAACTTTGGATGGGTTTTCAACCTCTACAATCAGAACAGCCCCGCGCTGCCCGTCATATTCGGTAAAGTACACGGCTTCGGCTTTTGTCGCTTTGAGAATTTGATCCATCTTGCTTCCAATGCTGCCTTCTTGAACATAGGCGTTGAAAGGTTGGTGCGGTATTCGAACATGCACTAACATGCGCATAAATTCTCCTTTTTTTTGATTGTTGATTTCTGTCTACAATTGGCCGGCGCGTCCCCATCGGACGACGTCTGGTTTGTGGTTTGGGTTTGTAGTTTAAAATTCATCGAATGTTTTGGACAATGGACTTCTTTGATTCATTTTGTGTGTTGATCATGCGGCTCGGTGTTTGCGTAATTTGCTCTAAATCCTTCAAATTGGAAGCGAGCTCGCGCAGGTAAATTTCCTGCATGGGACCCATCACAATCGTCATCGTGTTTTCGTCGGGAGAAATGGTGTACGTGTGATTGACGGTAAACGGAGGAGTCGGCCCCGGACAATTTGATTGTGTCATCACCATGGTCATTGAATTTCTGTTCACTGACAAAGCTCCGGCTGTTGCACAGGTCGCATTGGCTGACGTAAAGGAATCTTTTTTGAGCGTCAGCACTGCCGGGTCTCGCCCCACAACGCTACCATTTACCAAAGTTGCTTGGCGGATCCAGACTCCTAAATACTTGGTCTCGTCTACTTTTTCAGATGCCTCTTTTGCAAAGCCTACAGCCGCAGAAACAGTTACAAAAAGTACAATAAGAAGCATTCGCTTCTTCATCTGATCCCCCAAAAACGTGCCTGACACCTTTTGTGATTGATCTTATTCGCTCGCGGATTTCCGCCAGAAAAATAAATAAAGGAATAGCGCTTGCCACACTACAATCATGATATCGACAAAATTAATTCCCTTAACCTCTAAAACATTCGTAAAAAAGTAAGCGACCCCGGTAATCACGAAGTAGCAGGCAACTAAAGAAATCACGACTTTTTTGAATTGCTTTTTGGTTTCCGGGAAAACCGCTTGAAGCGCAAAAGGAAGTGCCACGCTTCCAAAAATAACGGCGAGGGAAAAAGATCCGACGAAGGTATTTGCGAAATCGGATTTAAATTCCCAAAGTGACGAAACCTTAGAAACCGCCGCATAAATTAAAGTCGACAAACCCAAAAATAAAAGATGTTTTCGGTTTAAATTTTTAAGACCTGTCTGCCAAATGATTGCCGTCACGCCAAACACCGGCCCCACCACCCAATCTTGGCCGCAATATTTGGTGCTGATGCATGCACACAACCCAAACGTGATTAGCTTTAAGAGTGTGTTCATTTTCATGATTTGATGCTCATTTAAAAAATAAACCGTATATCAAGATGACATCCAAGATACCCATGGCCGTCATCGCTGCAAACACCAGATAGACAACGTAAGCTCCTATCCACCCGAGATAATTGATCCAGATACCAGCAAAGACGCCTACCATGTAACCCGTGATTAAGCCCGTCAGACTGCCGATGATCGCGAGCCATTCGGAATTACGGATAAATCCGACCGACAGCCCGGCCGTTACACCCATTAGGATAAAAAAGAAAAACATCGGCGCAACAAAATAATCAAAAGAGTAACCGCCTCCTGCTTCAGCGCGAGCAATCTTTTCGGAACGCAAACTGCTGATGAACATGGCAATCAACCCCGCGGATCCCAAAACAGCCATGGCTCCACCTGCCAGAGAATGTTTTGTAATTAAGGTAGGGAGCCCCATCACAAGAAGGGTAATACAAAAAACAATCGCGATCGGAATTTCCAAATGGACATGATTTGCAAAAGGAGATGAATATTCTTCGCGCTGCTTCTTACGCCTGAGATGCAAGCGCCATAAAATGGCGGGGAAAAAATCCTTATGAAATGCCAGTGAGAAAAACTTCGGAGGCGGACCTAAAGGCGGCAGCTTGGAATAATCGCCGCTTGAATCCGCCACAGGACGTTCAAGTGACATTCATTGCTCCTTCCGATATTTCTACCTCAATGGCAGACCATTTGATACAGCGTATCCACATAAGAACCGGGAGGAACGGGCTCAAAGCGCGCTTCAGGATACCCTTTAAAATAGACCGATTCCCCGTCCTCTCCCAAAGCATCGAACATGGTAATCTTGAAGGTCTTGTCGCTGCAGTTCATTTCCCATTCATATTTTTGAACCGTGCTTTTCCCGAAGTGATATTGTTTTGGAACCTTCAGAACATTTTTTGTTGAACAGAAAACCTTATCTCCGTCTCCCCGATCCACGCTGTCCATATCCACGTAAAAAGCATCCTCCTCCGGCGAAGAAAAGCCAACGTAACGCCAATCGGCAGGAAACACCAGAACTGGAAATAAAAGAATCATTAGGAAAGTGAGAACAAGCTCTCTCATGGCTTCGCCGGCTCGGCCTTGGAAAGTTCTTCTTCAGCCATTTTCAGCCAAGGTTGAACAGTCTCTTTTGACTCTGGGTTGAGGAGAAGTGCTTCCAGAAGGTCCTTTTTCGCATTTACAAAATCCGATTTCTCGCCGTAAAAAAGGCCCCTCGCATAAAAAGAGAACCCATCATTTGGCGCAAGACGGATAGCCTCGGACAAATCCGTGATTGCCCCCTCCAAGTCCGAGTTGGCGTGCCTCGCCTTGCCTCGGGCGACATATGCCGCGGGATTGTCGGGATTACGTTTGATGTAAATGGAAAAATCAGCGATCGCTTTCTCATGTTCTTTTAACTCAGAATGCACCTTGCCAC
>JACQQN010000110.1 GCA_016206995.1 Candidatus Omnitrophota bacterium
GTCATGCATTCCCAAATGTTTATTATTCTGGTCGGCGTTCCGAATTGCGAACAGAAAGTTCAAAGGAAGAAGATCGTATTCCGAAGTGGGCGGGATTTTCAGATCGCGAGAAAGAAATTATCCGAACGACCTTAATGTTCCTTCCAGGGAAGTTTAATTTTAAACCCGTCAATATTTTTGCTGACAACTTGAAAAATCGGCTTCTCCAAAGTGGATCAATAGGAATTTTAACCATTATTTTTGGGCTTGTGACGTTTTTGGGTGGGGTCGCCGCGCCGCTTGTTTTTTATGAATATGTTCAATCGTCACATTCAGACTCCTCCATGTTTGCTATGTACGCCGGAGTTATTTTGATGAGTTTTGTTGGTGTTGCCTTTCTTGTTTGGTCCATTAAAACAGGTGAAGGCGCTGTTAAATGGAAAACTGAATCAAAAGTATTTGTCCGTACAGGCATTCACGAACAAGCGTTTTATCAGCAACTGGCACTCAAGTTGTGGAAGCTGCTTGATCAACAAGGGTTTGACGACCCTTTTCCGCTCAGTCTGAAAGAAGCGGAGAATCAAATCGCCCGCCAGTGGAAAGCCCGTTCGGAGCTTAGAAGTTTTTCAAGCGAACCAAATAAAATTGAATCGCTCTCAGATTTAGTTGATTTATTGAATCAGAAATTTGCGCTTCATCAAATTCGTAAATATATTGAAGCGAGCGATCCAGAATCGATTGCTCATGTGATCGAGTTTTGCGACGCAATGGGTTACGACTATGAGCCGTTGCTTGAGATCCTTTCATTGATGGGGAATCCCGTCATGGCAGTTTTTGGCAGTTTAATTGGTGTTCACGAACAAATTCGAAGCCGTATCAACAAATTCAGTCGGAATATTGTTTTTGATCCTGCTGCTGATCCGGTATTTCGGCTTGAAACGCGTTCTGAGTTGAGAAGTTCTGTCATGGAAGCAAGTCTTGTGAGGAAAGCGAAGCCGGGCTCGATTCAGCGGGGCATCAGAAAAGCTATCCACAGAATTTGGGGCGATTCACCTGGTGTTTTAGCGCAAGCTCGAGAGTTGATCTGGGTGTTTGGAACAATTCCCGGAATTGGGAGCGTGATTTCTAAATTTAAAGCCGAACATCACAACCAGCTTGAGGAGCACATCGGAGAATTGCGAGCAGCGGAGTATTTGAAAGATCATGTCCGAGGCGCAGAAATCATAGGGTTTGAACTGCATATGGGCGATGAGAATCAAGAAGTTGATCTTTTACTTAAAGTGAAGAAGCGGGGTTCAGTTGTCCGCGAAGGTGACATCATTCTTCCTGATGGGATTTATTTAGTTGAAGTAAAAGCGGATAGACGAAAATTTCTACGCTGGGTGGTTCGGAATGCCATTCAGTCATTACAAATCAAGCGGTACCTTGATGCTGCTCGGGAGTATCAATATGAGTTTCCAATCCGAGGGGTGATTGTCATTGCAGGCGGCGCGCGAGCGCTTGGGGTCAGGGATTTTGAACTTGGGGTTTTATATCGGGAAAAGTCCATTTTCAATTCCATTCCTATTTTTTCAATGGCGCTTCGTTGGGATACGAAAAGAAATTCGTGGACGGCCGTACCAAATGAAGCACAAATTAAAGCATGGGCACACCACAATCAAAATCCAGATGATATCTTGCGACTTCATTCAAAGAATTTTACGGGTGATGACTTGATGGATGGAACGAGCAGTGCGGTGCCTTATGTTGAAGGAATTTCATCGGGTGAAGTAGAAAATTATGAAGCTCTTCGTGAAAGATTACAGAATGTTTTCGTAACGAGCGATTCAACAGATCGGGTTTTACAAGCTTTAGTTGGGGCAGCTTATGCCAGGAGAGAGGATCCTGAGGCAAGCGGTCATTTTGAAGTTCAGGACATTCAACTTGAAAACGTACCGGCAGGGGAAAAATATCTGATCCGTGCATTTTACAAGCAACGTTTGCAAGCATGGTCTATTGTGCTTCTTGAAGAAAACAAAAGAAAGCAACCGGACTGGGAACCTTTGAGAATATGGCGCATTCTTGAAGACAAAATCCCTTCTTTAGAAACGATTGAGTCGCGTTCTGAATTGCGCTCAAGCCCAATCAGCTTGAGCACTATCCTGCACCGACCTTCATTGAAGAATCCTTTTGGAAACATAAATGGAGAGGTCGGTACTGCCCTAACCTTCAATCAATTATCTCAAGGTAGGTTGGGGCTGGACTTTGCGCCGATCGCGCAAATGTCTGAATTGCGTGCCACACAATTAACGCAGCCCATCGAAATAAAAAAGAAAGTATTTGAAAATCAAAAATCAGGGGTTTCGATTTTCAAATTGGAAGTTTCAAATCAAGATGACCAGCTTCTTTTGGACAGTGTTTTTACCAAAAAATTTCATCAAAATTCCCCGAACGAGTATTTTTTATTTGCCTCTCAGGATCGCGACGTCATGGTGTTGATGCGAAGCGTATCGTCGAGAAATATAATCGATTTAGTTCCCATCCACCCATTTTCGGAAGGGAGTCTTCCTAAATTTATTTCAGCATTTGTTATGTTGATCATAAAAATGCGCTACGAATGGAATGATTTTCTTCAAGAAAGTTTTGGCGTGACAGCGACACACTGGAATGCTGGAGATCTTAGCGGTGGGAGCAAGAAGGAAATTCTCAGCATTCACACAGCGCCGGAAGAAGTTAAAAAAATGGAAGCGGGTGGGAAAATTCAATTTGCAGTTGAATGGCAGCCGGCTGATGAATCCAAGCCAGTTCAGGAACCAACTGGGGAGCATACCGTTGGCCCAATTTTGGTCAGGGACGTTGTGGCTGGTGACATCCAAACAGGAACAAGACTTTATCGACTTAAGGTCCTACCTGAAGATAAAGAGTCACTGCGGGAGGCTTTTGATGACCAATCTGCACCGGATCCTAACGACAAATTAAGATATAATTTGTTTGTTGCGAAAGATCCGACGCAAAGCGGCCGAAAAATCATGATCTTAATCAGAAACTCTCTTCAAAAACGCCGAATTGATGCCATTCCAGTTGGTTTTTCTTTAACGGAAGAAAATAAGGATGCAATCATGGGTTATTTTGCAATAGAGCTTAAGAAAATTTTAGGCCAGAAAC
>JACQQN010000132.1 GCA_016206995.1 Candidatus Omnitrophota bacterium
GCCAAGCGGCGCCGGAAAAACTTCTCTCGTGAATTTAATTCCGCGTTTTTACGATCCAACACATGGAGCCATCTGGATTAATGGTGTTGATATTCGAAATTACGATTTGAAATCGCTCAGAAATCAAATTGGAATTGTCACCCAAGATACAGTGCTGTTCAACATAACCGTGATGGAAAACATTGCCTATGGAAGACCAAGCGCTTCTCTTGATGAAGTTAGGGAAGCTGCGAAAGCGGCGTTTGCCGATGAATTTATCCACAAACTTCCTCAGGGGTATGGAACGATTGTGGGCGAAAAAGGCGCAAAACTTTCCGGCGGCCAAAAACAAAGGCTTGCAATTGCGCGTGCGCTTCTTAAAAATCCACCCATTTTAATTTTTGATGAAGCGACGTCACAACTTGATACGGAAAGTGAGCGGGAAGTTCAAAAGGCGATTGATCTTTTAATGAAAGGAAGAACGGTTTTTGTCATTGCGCACCGGTTATCGACTGTGCAAACTGCAGATAAAATTGTTGTTCTAGAAATGGGTCAGATTGCGCAGCAGGGAACCCATGCAAGTCTCATCCGGGACGGCGGTATTTACAAACGTTTGTATGACCTTCAATTTAATCTGTAAATAAAGCTGTTTTTGTTCTCCTTAAAACCCCCTCAAAAAAATCTTGCTCCCAAAAAGGATTATGTTATAATGCACCCACTTTTTAGCAGGTTCCTACCCGATTTTCCGCAAGTGGTTCGTGCGTCAGAAGTTCGGTTGTGAAGCGCTGGAAAGAATTTAACTATTATTATATCAAACTGAGGAGGATCGTTTGTCTGTAACCGTGACCATCAAACAATTATTAGAAGCAGGCGTTCACTTTGGCCATCAAACGCGCCGCTGGAATCCGAAGATGGCGTCCTACATTTTTACCCAGCGTAATGGGATTCACATCATCAATCTCGAAAAAACACTTGCTGCGTTTACATCCGCATGTGATTTTCTGAAACGAATTGCATCCGAAGGCGGTTCAATCCTCCTGGTTGGGACTAAGAAACAAGCGCAAGAATCCATCAAGCAAATTGCAGAAGCAACTGGAATGCCTTTTGTGAATGAACGGTGGCTTGGCGGCATGCTGACTAATTTTGAAACAATTCGTAAAAGCATTCATCGGCTCGAGCAGATTGAAACCATGGAGCGTGAAGGCACCTATCAATTTATTACTAAAAAAGAAGCCAATCAGATTAAAAAAGAAGGTGAGAAATTAAACAAAGTGCTCTCAGGCATTCGAAAGATCAAACGTCTTCCTTCGGCAGTTTTTATTATTGATCCTGTTAAAGAGGAAATTGCTGTTCGCGAATCACGCAAACTGAGCATTCCGATCGTGGCTTTAATTGATACGAATTGTGATCCTGAATTGATTAACTACCCAATTCCTGGGAATGATGATGCGCTTCGTTCTATTAAATTGATTGCCGAAGTCGTTCAAAAAAGTATCCAGGAAGGCCTCGATCAATTTAGAAATATCTCTTCTCCAACAGAAGAAACAAAAGTTGCAGGCGAGGGGGACAAACCAAGCGCTCCTGAAGCGTTGGTCGTAAGCGAAGATGGTCCAGCTGAAATTGTTGTCCCTGCGGCTGAGTCAGGCGAGAAAGAAGAAATTGCGGAAGTGGTCGAAGACGAAGTGGTTTCAAAGCTTGAGGTGAAAGAAAAGCCACGCGTTAAAAAGGCACGGATTAAAAAGGATTAGTATTTTATGGCAACCGTAATTTCATCCGAACAAGTCAAACAGCTCAGAGAAGTTACCGGGGCCGGTTTTATGGATTGCAAACAAGCGCTCGCTGAAACCAATGGCGATTTCGAGCAAGCAAAAGATCTTCTTCGTAAAAAAGGTCTTGCTGCGGCACTCAAACGTGCAACGCGCGACGCAAAAGAAGGTGTTGTTTTTCTTAAAGCCGTTGGGAAGCAAGGTGCCTTAGTTGAGCTGAATTGCGAAACCGATTTTGTTGCGCGGACAGAGGATTTTCAGAAGTTAGGTGAATGGCTTCTTTCTGAAGTTTTGAGCAAAGGTGAATCTGTGGTTGAAGCGGATGCGTCAAAAGCCCGGGTGCAAGAAATTAGCGGGAAGATCGGTGAGAAATTAGCGGTGCGTCGAGCGCTTCGAATCGAAGCAAAATCTGGTTTTGTGGGGTCTTATCGGCATCACAATCACAAAATTGGTATTTTGCTTGAATTTGAAACGTCAAAACCTGATTTTGTTCAAAACGAGGAAGTTCTAAAAACCGCAAAAGATATTTCGATGCAAGTAGCAGCACTTCGCCCCCAATTTTTGAAGCCTGATGAAATTAATTCAGAATTTCTCGAGCGTGAACGCGCCATTTATCGTGAGCAAGTTAAGGATAAACCCGCCAACGTCCAGGATAAAATCATTCAGGGTAAGTTTGAGAAGCGCTACGAAGAGATCTGTCTCCTCAACCAAAAGTCAGTGATTGATAATTCCAAAACGATTTCTGCAATTCTTGAGTTGCTTGGAAAGAAACTTGGGGGTACAATCTCCATCAAGCGTTTTGCTCGATTTGAAATTGGTTTGGAATAAGTGAATCGATTTTAAAATCACTGGCTTTTAGATGACAACAAAGAAAATTAAAGCAATCCCAATCAACCACCGCATTACAACAACTTCTCTTTCACAATGAAAAAACAAATCAAGAAACCAGTTTATAAACGAGTTGTTCTAAAGCTGAGCGGCGAAGCGCTTCAAGGCCGTGAGCAGGGGCTTGATCACAAAATTGTTGTTTCCATTGCGCGACAATTAAAAGCTGCCACTCAAGTGGGTGTACAACTCGCCTGTGTTATCGGTGCGGGAAATATTTTTCGGGGGATGCAGGCGGTACACGAAGGAATGGATCGTGTGACGGGTGACTACATTGGCATGCTTGCCACCATGATCAACTCGCTTGCTTTGCAAGATGCTTTAGAAAAAGAAGGAGTGCATACTCGTGTTATGACAGCAATTAATATGGAAGAGCTTGCCGAGCCTTACATCAGGCGCCGTGCAATTCGCCATCTTGAGAAAGGGCGGATCGTTATTTTCGCTTGTGGAACTGGAAACCCTTACTTCACGACGGACACTGCAGCAGCGCTTCGGGCAATCGAAATTGACGCGGACGCCATCTTTAAAGCCACGCGTGTCGATGGAATTTATTCGGGAGACCCGTTGAAAGACAAAACTGCAAAGCGCTTTACACGAATCAATTATCTAACCGTCCTTAAAAAACAACTAAAAGTGATGGATACAACGGCGATCTCGTTATGCATGGATAATAAACTTCCGATTGTTGTATTTGATTTGACGCGTCACGGAAACATCGAGCGTGCTGTTCGCGGTGAGTCCATTGGTACGGTCGTGAGTTAACAGTAAGAAAGGGTCCAATGCAAACACTAACATCAACAAAATCTGTTGTGGATGAAACTCAGCGCCGGATGCAAAAAACACTGGATGCGGTAAAGAGCGAATTTCATAATCTTCGGACCGGCCGCGCATCCATTGCACTGGTTGAAACGATTCAAGTGGAGTGTTATGGCAGTACGACACCGTTAAAATCGGTGGCTTCTATTTTAACGCCAGATGCAAAAACGATCGCGATTCAACCATGGGACCCGTCCGTTTGTGCCGCGGTCGAAAAAGCAATCTTAAAATCCGGGCTTGGTTTGACACCTGCAAATGATGGAAAGGTAATTCGCATCAAAGTTCCAGCGTTGACCGAAGAGCGTCGTCACGAGCTTGACAAACTGATCCGAAAGATTTCAGAAGATGGTCGAATTTCAATTCGGAATGTGCGTCACGAAGCGAATGAAGCGGTCAAACGGCTTGAGAAAGCGAAAACAATTAGCGAAGATGAATCTCGCACAACACAGAAAAAAGTACAAGAATGCACCGATCGATTTATTAAGTTGGTTGACGAAACACTTTCTAAAAAAGAATCAGAAATTAAAGAAGTATAAGCATTCTATCCCTTCCAATCAATCCGGGGTTTTCGGCCCCTTTCATGAGCCCATAGCTCAGTCTGGTAGAGCACTGCCCTTTTAAGGCAGGTGTCGTTGGTTCGAATCCAACTGGGCTCA
>JACQQN010000112.1 GCA_016206995.1 Candidatus Omnitrophota bacterium
CCTTTGACCATTAAAAACTACGACTGAGACTAAATTCGAATCGACCGTTTGCGTCTTCTGTATCCCGATTCAAGATCGGTAGACCATAATAAAAAGCAACGGGCCCAATCGGCGTATTGATTTTAACTCCCGGACCAACGCTCACAATAAATTCACCCGTATCAAAGAAATCATAACTATCCATGTTCACTTCACCTGCATCTATAAAGAAAGCACCTTTAAAACTTTCGAGGTAAGGGAATGGAAATGTCAGTTCCAAATTCGTAATCAAAAGTGTTTCACCGCCAATAGGCCGATCGTTTTCCTTTGGACTCACACGCCGGAAATTATACCCACGGATCGTTCCTAAGCCACCGGCAAAAAACCGATCAAAAACTGGCACGTTGTCCGTCGAACTCAAGCCGTCAGAAACAGCGAGCCGATTTTTCCATTCCAGAACACATTGTTTCCATATCTTCCAATATTTCGTCCCACTCGCTTGAACGATGTAATAATCTTCGTCGCCTCCCAAAAAGGTTCCAATCAACTCTCCCGAAAGACCGAGCACTGAACCTTTGGTTGGATTGAAAACGTTATCCGTAGAATCTCGAGAGATAAAAAGTTTTAACCGGCTCAAGAGATTCTTACCTTCGGACTCTCGAACAATTTGTGCCGCTGTTTCTTCGACATCAAACACCTTGACGCGCTCCAAAGTGTAACCTGTTCCTATTTTCAATAAATCATTGATCATACGCGAAAAAGTGACACCCGCTCCCATCCGTTCATGTGCGAAGTCAACATTCCTACTTTCGTAACGCGTGTTATAAGCCGTTAGCCCAAAGGAAATCCGACGGCCAAAGAGATAGGGCTCAACAAAACTAAACTCCACATTTCTACTAATCGAACCAATCCGGCCACGGAGCGCAAGGTATTGACCGCCCCCTGTAAATCGAGGCCAATTGGTTAAATCAAAATTCTTTTGAGAAATTTCAGCAAAACCAACAAATTGATCCACCGAACTGTAACCACCTCCAAAGGAAAGTTCTCCGGTTTGCTTCTCTTTGACGCGGAAAACAATGTCTTTGCGATTAGGCGCAGAACCAGGTTCTGTATCATAAGTCACTTCCTCAAAGAACCCTAGATTCGTCAGGCGTTCCTTTGATTTATCCAAAAGATCACCATCCATTTTTCCACCGGGATAAATTCTGAGTTCACGTCGGATGACAATGTCTTTTGTTTTGGTATTGCCTCGAATCTTTACTTTATCAACGAAAAAGAGATCTCCTTCTTCAATGTGGTAGACCACGTCCATGCGGCCGGTTTCTTGGTTGTGAGACACGTTCGGCGATATGCGGATATCTGCATACCCTTTTGCAAAATAAAATTTTCGGACTGCCTCTACGTCTAAGGCTGTATTCCGTTGAGAATACGTCGTACCAGGGAGCATCTTCAGGCGTTCCCAAACATCACTTTCCGGAAACACTTTATTTCCTTCCACACGGACTTCGCCGGCCTGATACCGAGAACCCTCCTCTACTTGCACAGTCAGAATTATTTTCTTTGATTTTTCATCAAATTCAGAATCCGAAGCGGCTTTAACATCTAGAAAACCTTCGTCCTGATAAAAAATGCTGATTCGTTCAAGATCATCTTTAAAAACGTTCTCTTTAAGAATGCCTCTTCTAAAAAACCACAAGTTTCGACTTTTGGTTTTCATTAGTTTGCGAAGCGTGCGTTGAGGAAACGATTGGGCGCCTTCAAACCGCACTTTTTTAATGCGATAGGACTCGCCTTCTTCAATTTGAATGAAAACTGTTGCTTCTTTGAGTGCTTCGTTCATATCAATGCGATAAGAGACCTTTGCACTTCGAAAACCTTTATCCAAATATTTTTTCTCGATGTTCCGAACCCCTTCCACCACCAACTGCTCATCCAAAATCTGTCCTTCTAAAACCTTAATTTCTTTCCGCAGTTTTTGTTGATCAAGTGCTTGGTTACCTTCGATCACAATTTGACGCACGATGGGTTTTTCATCAACAACGATAATCATGCGAATCCCATTTGTTTCGGGCTGAACATCAAAGCGAATGTCGCGAAAAAACCCAGTCGCATAAAGCCGCTTGATGTCTTCATTAACCATGTCTTGGCTCAGTTGAACGCTTTGCCGGATGGCAACTTTATTGAGAATGGTATTGGTACTAATAACTTGATTGCCCTGAATTTCGATTGAAAGAACTGTGAGATTTTGACGCTTTTCTTCGGCGGGTGGCACAACCTGGTCAGAAGTTGCTCGCCGAGAGAGTTTTTCTTGCGCGTCTTTCTCTTCAGCAAAAAGACAGTGGCAACTCAAAAAAAACAGAAACAAGAAAAGAAGAAGGTTCATTTTTTGAAAAACAACCAACCAATTTTTCTCTTTTCGATCTACTCTAAAATCACAGTTCTTCATAGAAATCTATTAAGCTTCACTTTCACGGTGAAATTCTGGGTTTTCAAATCGTGTCCACTCTTTTAAGAACAAAAGGTCTATCGAACCCGTTGGACCGTTTCGTTGTTTTGCGATGACGGCCTCTGCTTTATTCCGGTTTTCCTCTGAGGGCCGATAATACTCTTCGCGATAAAGAAAAACAACCACATCGGCATCTTGTTCAATCGCCCCTGATTCTCGCAAATCAGAAAGTTGCGGCCGATTTCCGGTCCGATTTTCAACGGCGCGCGAGAGTTGACTGACTGCTATCACAGGAATCCGAAGCTCACGCGCTAAAGCTTTTAAAGAACGGGAAATGTCTGAAATTTCCTGTTGGCGATTTTCAGAAGAAGTGGTCCCCCGCATGAGCTGCAAATAGTCCACTACGACCAGTTCAATTCCGTATTGCGCCTTAAGCCGTCTTGCTTTCGCGCGAACCTCAAGTGCAGTCAGAGCCGGCGTGTCATCAATGAAAATGGGTGCTTCGGAAAGTTTACCCGCGGCACTTGTCAATTTTGGCCAATCAGCGTGCGACAGATAACCCGTTCGAACCTTTTGTGCATCTACCCGCGCATGGGAGCAGAGCATACGTTGCACGAGTTGTTCTTTGCTCATTTCAAGCGAGAAGAAAGCAACAGGTTTTTGCAAAACGACTCCGGCATGCTCACAAATTGAAGCGGTAAACGCTGATTTTCCCATCGACGGCCGGCCTGCAATAATAATCAGGTCTGATGGCTGCAAACCTGCAGTCCGAATATCAAATTCGTGAAAACCACTCGCGATCCCAGTAACGTGTTCTTTGCGTTGATACAATTGGTCGATCGTCTCAATACTGTCCTTGATAATTTCTTTCAGCCGAACAAAATGACCTTCAATACGGCGTTGGCTCAACTCAAAAATTAAGTGCTCGGCCCGGTCCAAGATATCTGAAACATCACCAGCCGAATCATAACTCTCCTGGACTACTTTAGTTGCCGCGTGAATCAATTGCCGAAGAAGACCCTTTTCCTTAACAATCTTTGCATGCTGTTCAAAATTAGCTGCCGTGGGAACGCTGGCGGTTAGTTGCGCAAGGTAGGTAGCCCCCCCAACCTCTTCGAGCTGTTTTCGCTTCCTCAATTCTTCGGTAACGGTAACCAAATCAACCGGTTGATTCTTGTCAAAAAGCGAAAGAATACAATTGAAAATTTTCCGATGCGAATCAAGATAAAAGTAAGATTCCGTTAAAAGCTCAATCGCAAGCGGAATGACCTCAACTTCAAAAAGCATGGCCCCAAGGACACTGGTTTCTGCTTCGATATTTTGCGGGGGGATTTTTTCAACTACACTTAGTTCTGGGGGCATCGTTGTTTATGTTATTTTCTTTTTATTAAAAAACGGAAGGAAAAAAGGCTTTTTCCACTGCTCTCGCTTCTCGTGCCTTTCTCAATTGACGAATTTTATAATGACTTCTTAGAGCAATAGTTACAAAATACGATACAAAATCAAAATGGTTTTGATTATGCTTTTTCAGAAACACCTTGGACGCGTTGCGTGACGATGCGTTGGCGTATTCCTATGGCTTCACAGTCCCAAAGAACAACCTGTTGGCGAAGGTCGTGTCCGACGTCAGGCGCTTCTTCGGCAGGCTTTA